>JBNKLH010000103.1:0-4288 GCA_050292255.1 Candidatus Altimarinota bacterium
TGCCATGGATATTTAATTGCATTCCAGGGGCCATCATATTCCACCGCTTTAAAGTCTTTTTCTTGAAATAATTCTTGAAGCGCTTGTTCGTACTCATCTCCATTTCTTGTATTTTGTTTTTGAAGTATTTCTAATTTTTGTTTTAAATCCCCCGCTTTTTGGAAAAAATGCCCGACAATATTTACGAGATTAGAAGGTTCTTTCCCTTCTCCTGGTTTTTCAATAATTTCTAGAATTTTATTATTAGAATCTACTTTTAGATATCCACCTGGGAAATATTTTTCTACTTTTTTTGCTAAAATTCCTCCATCAATTTCTTGTGACTGTTTTATTATTTCTTCGTAAATACGCGGTTCTACCATATCATTTCCACCCAAAACAAAGAGTTGATCATCCTCTTTTACCTGTTTTAACCCAGAAAGGACTCCTCCCAACATTCCATCTTCCAATATTTCTTGTTGAACCACATCAGCAGAAATTTGATACTCTGTAAGTAAATCAATAATTGTTTCTTGATTTTCGTCGTTACAAACAATAATAAAATTTTCCAATCCTCCTTTTTGCGCATTCTTAATAAGCTGAATAACAAGAGGTACGCCACAAAATTCGAGTAGATTTTTGTCTGATAATGGTTGGAGTCGAGTACTTTTCCCGGCGGCAAGGAATATAGTTTTCATTTCGTCATTCTTATAGAACAGTAAAAGGATAGCGTATTTCTTATTTCTCCAAAAACAAAGTTCTCATATATAAAAAAGAATGATATTTTATGGATGATGAAAACAACCCTTTTAATGGCTCAGACTTTGGACGGAAAGATTGCAAAAAATAGTAATCATTTCCCGGACTGGACCGAAAAAGCGGATAAAAAATATTTTATGAACCGGACAAAAAAGTCTGGAGTGATGATTTTTGGGAAAACAACCTTTGAAACCCTTCCAGGAGTGCTTCCTGGGAGACTTCATGTTGTTATGTCTCGATCAGCTGGAGACTGGGACGAAAAAGAAGAAAATTTAATATTCACAAGTCTTTCTCCTCAAGAAATTGTGAAAAAGTTAGATTCCTTGGGATTTCAAAACCCGATTTTAGCAGGAGGAGCTACAATTAATACCTTATTTGCAAAAGAAAAGTTAATAGACGAGATAGAGTTAACCATTTCGCCTGTTGTTTTTGGATCCGGATTAGGAGTATTTCTTGAAAATACAGAGTTAAACCTCTCCCTTCTTTCACAGGAATTAATTGGAGAAAAAACAATTCTAGTTAGATACTCTGTAAATTAAAAAAAGGAAGTATTATTTACAAGCACCAAGAGTGTCTCCGTGTTTTATATGTGCCTCAAGGCTGGATGGTGAAACAGTTATGGTCCGCCATCTTTTATGACAGATAACGATCTCATCCTCAGTAGGAGAAGGTGTTTCTGGATTTTCTGTATAATACAGAGAACAATCACCACAAGCATCCCCATGGGCAATGTGAACCGGAAGTGCCCGGAACGAAATCTCAATTGTTTTCCAAACTTTTCGGTTGAAATCGACTTTATGACACACAATAGCCTTTCCAGACTCAGTAACCCATTCGGGATTTTGGGAACAATCAGTTTCTCCTGGAAGAGTGAGATCAGGAGAAGGAAGTACACATTGTTGATCAATACAGCTTTCTTCCGCGGAACATTGATTACATGGATCAAAGACTATTGCTGAAAAAGAGGATAAATCTTCGCCATCCCAAAAAAGAAGACCAACGCCAATACAACACACGACAGCAAAAACGGGGAAAATTTTTTTAAACATGGGGTCCTCTCTATTCTTCGAGAAGAAGAGTTTTTATGCAAGTTTTCCTATTTACTTTTCTCGAATTCTTTTTAGACTTCTTTCTGTTTGTTTCTTCAAAACAAGGTTCCAAAAAGGCGGAGAGTGAAGCGCGCGTTTTTGGAAAGAGGAGTTGGTTACGAAGCACATGGAGTTTTTTATAAAATAAAAAGCGAAGTGGGTGAAGTCACCTCTGACGACGGGGCATTAGCTCAGCTGGCTAGAGCGCTTGCATGGCATGCAAGAAGTCACCGGTTCAAGTCCGGTATGCTCCACCATTTTCAGAAATACTTTACTTGTTCCCTTTCGCTTTTTTATTTATACTAGTGCCACCCGATCAGTTTTAATGAAATATTCATGAAAGTGCTCATTGTGGACGACAACAAGTCAATGCTGAATCTTTTGGGGTTTGTTCTTCAAAAAGAAAAGTTTTCTATTGAGCAAGTGATGGACGGGCGAACAGCATTCGAAAAGGCTCAGAAGAACAAATATGATCTTATTATTTTAGACATGATTCTCCCCGAGGAGAATGGTTTCTTTGTTATTTCAGCTCTTCGGACATTGGGAAACAATACTCCCATTTTGGCGATTTCTGCAGAGACAAGCCTAAATGTTCGAGTCAAAGCTCTGAACATGGGAGCGGATGACTTTTTGGTAAAAGAGTTTGCGCTAGAGGAATTGCTCGCGCGGGTAAAAAGTCTTTTGCGTCGGGAAAGTGGAAAAAGGACAAATATTTTTAAGAGCAAAGGACTTGTTTTGAATTTGTCAGATATGACGGTTCAGTATAAGGGAGATCTTATTAAGCTTACCAAGAAAGAATTCCAAATGTTGCTTCTCTTTCTCAGAAACAAAGGAGAAGTAGTTACCCGAAAAAACCTTATCGACGCTCTCTGGAACGGAGTAGAAAATTCAAATATCTCAAACACCATTGATTCTCACATGAGAGCATTACGGAAAAAACTTGGAGAAGCCGGAAAACTTATTGAAACCGTTCGAGCTTCTGGATATATTATTCGTTCGTAAAACCATGAAGAGGATCTGTTCTTCTTTGGAGTGTTTTACAACGGTATAACTTGAGGGCTAGTTTATGAAAATAGTCTGTTTTTAGTTCTTGAGAGGCTAATTCGGCCTGTAGGAAAAGCCATTCATAAAAGTCTGAATGAGGGCTTTCTGAGAAATTTGGAAACAGAGAAATTATTTTCTGGTGTGTGTGAATCTCAACAAAAGCCTTTTTGTGGAGAGAGGGATCTATCGGTTTTGGGTGTATTTTTTCCCGATTAAAGATTTCACAAAGGATTTCGATATGGATTAACATTTCTTGAGAACCCGTGCTTATCGAATCTATCACGTCGGTATTTTTTTCCCACAACTCATAAATACCCGGGTGTAACGCCCGTTCTTTTTTTGTTGTATTATGGAATGAGTCATTCATGTTGCCACAATATTCAGATTGAAGAATGCTAATTCGGGGAAATTTTTTTGTTTTTTTTGTTGTATTTGAAAAATACTTGCGCTTTAGATAAAAGATTTTAAAAGAAAGTCAAATATTTTATCAAAATAAAAAGGAAAAAGACAAAAAATAAAATTAATAAGCACGAAGATTAAATACGCAAGGGGAAGAAAAAAGTTTCATAATAAAGCCTTTTGAGAGGGATTTCCTATTTTTTCGTCTTGTTTGGAAAAATCTTGCAAAAATGGGAAATAATGTTTTTTTTCATGAAATCTTCAGGTTTTAATAACAGGACAAAAGGGGAAGGATAAAAATGACTAATATCGTCCGATGATCCCCGAACAAACAGACGTTATACCGGCAGAAAACAGATTCCCAGGAACCTATAAGAGAATGGGAAAAAACAATCTTTATGAAATTGAAAATAAAGATATAAAAGAACTTAATGCACAAAAAGCAGAGAAATTTTTTCAGGATTTCACAGATGCATTTCGAACAATTTTTGGAAATGATCCCATCTGGAAAGAATATCTAAAACCACAAAGCACTTCTTGTGAAAAAAGATTTTCTATTTCGGATATACATGGGAATAACTCCTTTTCGAAACCCCTATATGAAACCGAAGAAAGCTTTGATCCCAATTCTATTCACTGTCTTGATTGTGATGATCATCATCAATTTGACTTTTATTGGGAGCCAGAGGATTGCATCAGACGATTTACAGAGGATTTTTATGGCAAAGTATTTTCGACAATTTCAGCATCTGCAGAAAATAAAATAAATGGTTTTGCGTATTCAGTTGTATATCAAAACTTAGAAGAGGCCTGGGCTAAAAAATTTAAAGAAGCATATGGAGATACTGTGTCGTGGGAAGATTTTAGACAGAGCCTTTCTTCGGAAGTTAATTCCGAATTGCCTGTTCTTTATTTTGCAGAATGGGGAGTTTTACCAGAAAGTAGAAATTCTGGAGTTGCTTTTGAGTTGTTTCGAAGCTCTATGCAAAAAGCATTAGAAAAAGCAGGAGATATCCCCG
>JBNKLH010000104.1:0-4288 GCA_050292255.1 Candidatus Altimarinota bacterium
TCGAACGTATTCAGCAAATCCTTCCCAAAGATCAATGGGATGATTTCTTTGAAATGTGTACAGAACCAATGCCGAAAACCATTCGGATTGCAAAACCCAAGTTCGAACTCCAAACGAGCTCAAACTTAACCTCAAACTGGGATCTAAAACCGGTCGCTGACATTCCCGAAGCATTCTTTGTCGATCGGGAAAATCGAGACGAGATTCCCCTCGGACGAACACTTGAACACTTCACCGGACAAATTTATATCGCCAGTGCGAGTTCTCTCTTGGCGGCAAAAGTATTGAATCCAAATCCAGGAGATAAAGTCTTGGATGTCTGTGCCGCACCGGGAAGCAAATCAACCTTTTTGTCAGAAATGATCGGAGACGAAGGAATGTTGGTGGCCAATGAATTGAGCTCCAGCCGAAGCAAAAAACTCACCGCAAATCTCGACCGAATGGGATGTGTAAACGCCGTGGTCATGCAAAGTGACGGAACCAAGATGAATACTTTTCTTGATCAAGAATTTGATAAAATCCTTCTCGACGCGCCCTGCTCCAGTGAAGGATATGGACGAAAGAGTTCGGACTTCTTTGAAAAAATGTGGTTTGAAAAAAACATTCACGATAGTTCACAGCTACAAAAAAAACTCATCGTGTCTGCCTTTGAGATGCTCGCCCCTGGAGGAGAAATGGTGTATTCAACCTGCACCAGCGCCCCAGAAGAAAACGAAGCCGTTCTCCAACATCTGATCGAAAAATTTGGAGATGCCGTCGAAATGCTCCCGATTAAGCTAAAAGAACTCCCACACACCAATGGGCTAGAAAAATTTGAAGACAAGACTTTCGCTCCAGAAATAACGAAAAATGTCGTCCGCCTCTGGCCACATCTCCGAACCGAAAAATGGAACTCTGAAATCTTTTTCGTCAGCAAGATCCGAAAGGTACATTCTATCTCTCGTCGCCCAAAAGTCGTCATGGCGGACAGAAAAACGCCCTACAATATTTTGTCTAAAAATCAGGCCGCTGAGGTCTCTACACGCATTGAAAAAACCTGGGGTATTGATCGAAGTTTTTGGAAGGATTACAAATTCATCGACCGAAATGGAGAAGTTTCTCTGACGACCAATATGGCCGCGTATTTCGGGCTTAAGAATGCACACCGACGCGTCGGAATCCCAATCTTTGATAAATACAAAAATCCAACCACCGAGTTCGCAATTCAGTTTGGTCCGTTGGCAAAGACAAATATTGCCAAAGTATCGAAAGAAGACGTGGACAAATTTCTCACGGGTCTCGACATTGAGTACGCAGAAAAGGGAGAAGAAAGTGCTCCCCTCTTTATCAAGCACGAAGACTTTTGTCTCGGATGGGGAAAAGCGATGCCCAAAAAAGGGACGATAAAAAACAAGCTAGACCGAAAGTTGATCTAGCTTGATAAATTTTATCTGTAAGTTCAGAAATTAGTTCTTTGGTTTGAAGCTATTAAGTTGGTTTTCAGCCGCAGGTTTCTTGTAACTGTTTACCGCATTTTCAGCTTCTTCTACATTTTGACCTTGTTCGTATTTTTTGATATTTTCATCAGCAACCTGGATCTGATCAACCAATTGTCCGTATTGTTTAAACAAATCATCAAGTACTGGATCTGTTCCAACTTTGTGTGTCAGAGCTGTTACTCGTCCACTTCGTGTAAATTTATCTTCAAAAATAACAATCATTTCACTAGTTTCTCCTGTTCCTCCTTCTGCCTGCACTCGAATAATGAGCAATGGTTTCCCTTCTCCTGGCAAAACCTCATATCGGCCTTCTGCGTTGTACACAGAAACCAAATCTCGTGGCTTTAGTTTGATAGTCGCAAGATTTTGTCCTCCAACAGAAAGTCGTAAACGATGTTCTGTCCCGTATGGAGTCTCTTCATCAAGTGGTTGCAAGAAAATCCCATTTCTAGCCATCACTTCATATCCTGTTAAAGCTCCGTTATCACCTAATCCTGTTTCGTAGTTGAAACGAGCATGACCATAAGCTTGCATTGGAGTTTCATTGAGACGTGCATCATAGGTAGCATCTTGCTTTGCGTAATAATCTTCAATTTGTTGGTATACATCTTGAGCGGCAGTTGTTGCTTTCAATTTATCCTGTGTAAATCCTCCATCTGCTGCATGTTGTGCGGCATATTCTGCCCATGCTTCTGGGGTAATCGTGATCCCCATTGTAATCACTTGCTTGTCTTCAACTTGTTGAGCATTTGCTTGCTCGATAAGATCCAATGCTTCTTTTGCTACAAAAATAGCCGTCCCAGCAACGAGAACCTTTACGAGGCTCGAATCTCTTGCTGATTCCAGAACATTAAATGTGTTATTGGCATCAACTTTGTTTCCAGGTGCCATAACTTCAATATTTTGACCGAAATTTTTCATGATTCAAGGGGATAAAGAAAAGAGGATAATTCAACTTTCAGATAGAAAATAAACATTTTCCAACTTTTGTCAAATATTTTAAAACTTGATAGAACGTCATCAATATCATACACTTTTACAAATCTTAATTTGAAATTCAATATGATGTCCAAGAAGCACAGTTCCGCAAATACCCCTCTCAGCGCAAATGTAATGTGGGGTAAAAAAATTCTTATCACATTGCCAGCTCTTTTATTGCTTACAGCCTGTTCTCTATCTACACCAAAGACAACAGAACCAGAAATCACTCCGGCCGGAGACACTCCGATATCTATTGAAAGCTCAGAAGAAGCCGTTGGAGCAAAACTCGGTGAAACCTGTGGAGGGCTTGAAAAGAAACCATGTATGATCGGGCTCGAATGTGTGTTTGATTTTGATAAATCTGATGCACGAGGACGATGTGAAGACAGTGTCGTTGATAAAGAAGTAGAATGCAGCAAAGAACAAATCCCTGTCTGTGGAAAAAAAGGAAACCAAAAAAACGGATACCTCAATGAATGTGAAGCGCTTCGACACGGAGCAGAAATCGTAAACGAAAGTTTTTGTACGGTTGATCCATCAGTCGCTGGAAACTGTGAAGCCAAAGCTATGAGCGTTGGAAATTGTTTTAATGTAACGGTGGGATACGAATTCGACGGAGAAAAATGTATGCAACGAAACGTGGGAGGATGTGAAGCCGAAATCCCATTCACTTCCCAAGAAGAATGTGAAGCGGCGTGTTTGTAAAATAAAATCAATGGTAGAGACACTCCATGGAGTGTCTCTACCAAATCAAAGAAGGCGACATTGTCCAATGTCGCCTTCTTTTTATTGTAAATATTACAATTCCTGATTTCGTTTCACCGCCGCCGCAATCCCCTGTTCTATAACCTTTTCAAGCCCTGCATCAGCAAATCCCTGTAATCCTGCGGCCGTTACTCCACCTTTTGAGGTGACACGTTCTCGCCAGGCAGATAAAGAATCATCTGATGTTTTGATTACCTCTGCTGCTCCAATCATGGTTTGTCGAGCCAATAAATTGGCCTCTTCTGGAGAAAATCCGAGAGACTCTGCGTTTTGAGCCAAGATCTCAGCAAATCGAAAAAAATACGCCGGTCCGCATCCGGAGATCACGGTGAGCGCATTTAACTTTTCTTCTGTATCGAGTTCCAAAACTTTTCCTCCTGCTGCAAAAATATTCTTTACCTCCTCCTTTCCGGCTTCAGAAAATCCATCCCCAAATACAATCCCCGTCATTCCTTCTCCGGCGAATTGCCCGAGGTTTGGCATAGTTCGAACAATTTTTATATTCGTAAATTTATTTTGTAATTCAACAAAAGTCTTCCCCGCCAACAAAGAAATCAGGATCGCTCCTGCTTTTGGATGAAAATCAATTTCTGGTAATTGTTGTGGCTTAAAACCGAGAATAACCATATCGACAGACTCTAAATCTTTGGCATCCAACGTCGTTTGCACGCCGTATTTTTGAGCTAATGTATCATTTTTTTCTGCTGTCCGATTGAGAACCAAAATCTCATCTGCTGGAACCACCGAGCTTTTCACTACAGCGTCCAAAATCGCTTTCCCCATATTTCCGCAACCGTAAAATGCTAATTTCATAGATAAAAATTATCGAGTTTGTCCCTCTCCTCTCAGCACCCATTTTTCAGTGACCAATTTTTCCAAGGCGAATGGTCCACGCGCATGAAGTTTCTGGGTACTGATCCCAATCTCCGCTCCGAGTCCAAATACTCCCCCATCCGTAAATCGAGTAGAAGCATTCGAATACACCGCCGCCGCATCAACTTCTTGGAGGAATCGCTCACACGCATCTGCATCCTCTGAGACGATCGCCTCTGAGTGACGAGAAG
>JBNKLH010000105.1:0-4175 GCA_050292255.1 Candidatus Altimarinota bacterium
GCATAAGAAGGACATTCTTCTGTCGGGGGGCAGGGAAGTGCTGTTTGGATGTCGACAATTTTATTATTGGCATCAATCCAGATCATATCGAGCGGGATGAGTGTGTTTTTCATCCAAAAAGCATGCGGTTTTTCCTCCTCAAAAACAAAGAGCATTCCGTGGTCTTTGGGCATGGATTCGCGAAACATGAGTCCGCGTGCGCGGCCTTCGTCCGTATTTGCCACTTCGACGAGAAATTCCTGTTTTCCGATTTTTACCTGAGGAAAGTGATCTTTGGACACAAAGGCGCAACCGGCTGAGAGAAATGCTATGGCAATGATGATTAGTTTTTTCACGGTTTGATATTAGCCTATTTTATAAAGTTGTCATCTTGAGTTCGAGCTCGAGTTCGAACTTGAAATAAACTACAATAAAACAGCATGGATTTTTATCTGTTGGCATTGCTGGGGATTTTCTTGTTTATCGCTTTTATGGCGGCGTGGTTTGGGATCAAACTTTTCAAAACAAAAGTTCCCTTTATTCCGACTCCAGACGCGGTATGTGATCAGATGATTGATTTGGCAAATATTCAACCGGGGATGAAGGTTGTAGATCTTGGTTCTGGGAACGGGAAATTGCTTTTTCGGGTTCTCAAAAAAGAAGTTTTCTGTAAAGGGTATGAGCTTGTTCGTCCGTTGATTTGGTGGTCGAATATGCGTCGTTCTTTTATTCCAACCCGGGTTCGAACCCGGGTTGAATTTTTCTGTCAGGATTTTTTTACCGTCGATCATTCAGAGGCAAATGTGATTTTTTGTTATCTCTGGCCGTCGCTTATGGATCGATTTTTAAATGAAATTTATCCGACGTTAAAACCGGAGACAAAAATAATTTCTCATGCATTTCGGATTCATGGATTGAAAGAGGTTGAGATGCGAGAGGTGGGGAAAACGAAGGTTTGGTTGTACATAAAATAAAATCTTTCTGTTCTTTTTTGCCCGCCAAAAAAGAACCAAAAAAGCTCTCGGTAGACCACCCCACAAAAGCGCGCTACGCTCTCCGCTTTTGCGTGGACCCCGGGGTGATCCATCATCGAATCCATAACAAACCAACTTCTGTTCCGACTTCGTCTCCACGACGAAATTGCTTTGAATGGAGAACGATTCTTCCCCAATGCCGAAATATTGGAATTATTATATAGATTTAATCACGTCTTCCACATGTCCGGTGACAGAGACTTTTCGCCATTCTTTGATAATTTTTCCGTCTTTGATGAGAAAGGTAGAGCGTTCAGCTCCCCAGTACTTTCGTCCATACATGGATTTTTCTTTCCAGGCACCGAGGGCTTGGATCAATTCTGTTGATTCATCAGAGATCAATGGAAAATTAAGAGATTCTTTTTCGCAGAATTTTTCATGAGATTTTATTGGATCTTTGGATAAACCGAAGACTTTTACCCCGAGTTTTTCAAACTCTTTTTGTGCGTCTCGGAAGTTTTGCGCCTCGAGGGTACATCCAGAAGTCATATCTTTTGGATAGATATAAAGGACAAATGTCCCTTTTGAGAAATCTTTATCCGAATAAGTCTTTCCGTCGCTGGCGGGCAAAGAGAAGATTGGGAATTTCATTTTTATGTTTTTTAGAAGGTGTCTAGTTTACTTCTAACCACACATTTTTTCCAATTATTTTTACATTTGAAATGGTTTTTGTCTCCTGTGGAACGAGAAGCGCTTTTTGTTTCCCGAGCTCATAACGAAATCGAAACCAATCAAATTTAGGAGCGGCAGTTCGAACATAGGTTTTCTTTTTTATCTGAATTGTTTTCCCAGGAAACAACTGTCCGGAGACAATAACATTTGAAGAATCGAGCTCATGAAATTTGTTGACCTGTCCGATCCAAATCCAATTTTGTGTTGGGGGTATTTTTTCTTCCACACTTTCAAAAAGAGATTCCCAGAGACAGTCGGCATAAGCGGTTGAGACGAGAGAAAAAGAAACTTCTTCTTCTATTTTGAGCGGGGGAATTTCATCCGTGGCTCCATTTCCAGAAAGCATGAAATACAGGGCTATTCCTCCTAATCCCAGCATGAGAATGGCGGTTAAAAACATACCGTACATACTGATCAAGAACCCTGATTTCGGTTTCTCCATTTTTTGAATGGCTACACGAAAAGCCACTCCCGCAAGAGCTGTGATGACAGCGACGAGAGCAAATGGGTTTGCGATGTATTCAAGCCAGGTAAATTGCATCATTCTGCCTAGAAAGACAGAAAAATATCGGCTTTGTTACAACTTTTTAATCCCGGAAAATTTCAGGAAAGGCTCCATGGATAATTGGTTTTCCCCAATTGGCGTTTTCACTTGGATCCAGCCAGACGATTTTTTTCAACTGTGGATAGAGGGCGGTTCGGAGGGAGAGATTCGATGTGACTTTTGGACCGATCCAGAGATCCCAAAATTTCTTTTGTGGTTTGCCCGATTCCCATTGTGCTTTCATGAAATCCAAAAGCGGATGAGGAGGATCAAATGGGAATTTTTGGACGACCATTGTCGTAAACGGAAATTTTCCGAGAGCTGGCGAGGTGATACGTTGAGTCAACAAAAGAGCGCGTTCGGCTCGTTCGAGCATTTGAAGCATTTTTGAATCTCCTCCAGACATACGTTCTCCAGAGACACTAAAGTTTTCGGGGGTATTTGCCGCGAAATAATCAAACACAATTTTGAGAGTGGATTGTGAAGAAAAGTTTGCGACGACCCAGTCTTTAGATTCCGTATGGGAGAATTGTTCAGTGGCGATATCATTGATCTTTTTCGCACAAAAATGTGGGAAGTCTGGCGATCGTGAAGACAAGAGATTGTCCGGGACTTCAAACGTTTTTTCAGAAAAGAGCGCGTCAAAATAAAGGGATTCTTCGGGCGTTATCTGTGTGAAGACGCGGAAAAAATCAGTGGCGGATTCATTCGATTGTCGAAAGAAAAGGATTTTTTTCCATTGTTTGAGATCGGATTGAACCGCTCGCCAATCAGCCGGATTCCAAGATCCAAAAGTGAGTCTTCCGTGTTGGGCAAAATAATTGACCCAACGAGCCGTATTTTCATTCGGTTTTGTGAAAAATTGCGTCCATTCTTCGAGTTCGATTCCTGTGAGGAGCTCCTCAATGCGCGGCATTATATCGGAAAATACTTCGTGTTCTTTCAGTAATTCTTTTTCTCCAAAAGCGGACAATTCGCTTCCTTTTCGGATTTTGAGTTTTTTCCCAAACTCGGCGACAAAAAACTGTGCGGCATTTGCTATTTTCTCATTCGGATCTTCGAACAGATCAGATGGTGACCAGGTTTTACTTGGGAAAAAGAGAAGATCATTGGCAAAGCTTTCGGCTTCGTCGATGATGAGAGATCGTTCTTTAAATACGTCTAAATGTCTATATCGTAGGAAGGCTTTCGGTGTCAAAATGAGAACATTCTCATCCATTCGTTCTTTCAAAATTTCCTGGAAGACTGGCGATTCTTCATCCGCCATGACCTCAGTCCAACGTTGTTTTTGTTGGAAAAAAAGATCGAAGAAGTTTTTGCCTCGGAATCCGAGAAATTGTCGATGTTTGAGTTGTAAGACAAAGGTTGTTTCCTGATCGTTTAATTTGGCTCGATGAGAGATATATTTCTCAAGTTTTTTCGTATCGAGAAGCACTTCCGGAGTCGGGAAAAAAGAAAGTTCCGGCGCATTTTGAAGCGAGAGAGGATTTTTTTCTTTTTCAAAGAAATCAAGCTTGCTGGTGATGAGGGCTACTTTTTTCTTTTCTGCGATGAGATTATTCGCGATTTCAATTTGGAGTGCGGTGGTTTGATGTGCATCTCCAGATCGGACAAAGAGATCGTTTGATTCTTCCCATCGGGAAAAAATTTCGCTTTTTTCTGTCTCAAAGTTTTGGATTACAAAATCGGTATTTGTTGAGTTTTGTGTTGTTGCTTTTGTTGTTTTGATCTCTTCGATCCCACTCGGAGCCAGGAATAGATCTTTTGCGTACCAATCAGTTTTCTCCGTCAAAAGGGGTTTTATTTCTGCTAAATATCCAGATGGAAGCTCGTTGATTTTCTTCAATAAAATATCGTATAGCTCTGCACTTGCGATCACATCAGACATGGCTCGGTGTGCGCTTTCGTGGGTGATGCCGTATTTTTCAGTAAGGACTTCGAGCGAG
>JBNKLH010000106.1:0-4148 GCA_050292255.1 Candidatus Altimarinota bacterium
AGGAGGAAATGAAATGAAAAGAATTATTTTACTTGTAGGATTTTTGCTTGTTGGCGTTGCTATATTTGCTCAGAAAAAAGGTCGGGAACTTGACCCTACTGATTTTCGAAAAGTCGAAGATTATGAAAAAGATCTTTTCTTAAAACTTTTCGGACCTGATATGGCCGATAAGAAATGGAAAGAAGGGCTTTGGGAAGATAATGATACCATTGGTCCTTACTACAAAGTTCAAATTCAAATGAAGGGCGTTGAACTGCCCTATTACGTTCGTAAGATTCGTGTATCAAGAGCAACACCTGAAACAAATCAAGGCGTTGGAAAGAAGGCTGCCTTGCTTGTTATGGGGAAAAAAGATCAAATCAATAAATGGTTTGAGCCGATTGATGATCCAGGCGGCTTTATTTTGTATAGTACTCAAAAAGGGACCTGGGTTGTGTCAACGTGGGGGCATGGTACATTCATGAAACACCTGAAAGCGTTGGAGGAGTTGGGCTGGATTCAAAAAAGAAAAAAAGAGCGAGAAGCAGGGGAATAAAGAGAAGTCAGTCAGCTACATTCGTGTGGCTGGCTTCTTTTTGGTGTGAGTTTTTATAACCCTTTCCCCACACCCCTTTCCCTTAAACTAAGGGCAAGGGGCTTTTGAATCCCCTCCATTGATTCAAGGGAGGGGGGAGGGGGAGGGTTTATAAAAAAATCGCCCAGATGGACGATTTCTTAGATTCGTAATTGGGATGATCTTACATAAAGAACATCGCGTAGGCACCTCCTCCAAAGAAGAGAATGGCGAGCACGATAGTAACATTGTGCAAAAATTTATCAGCTCCTCGTCGTGTTTGAGCGAGTTCTTCACCAGCTCCGCCTCCCATCATAGATCCAAGTCCAGAGTTTTTTTGTTGGAGCAAAACAACGATGATAAAGAGAAGTGATACGGTGATAAAAAAGAGCTGAAACATGGTTTTAAATATCAGGTGCGTTCAAAATCAAAGACATTCTACGGAAGAATGGTTGTTTGACAAATTTATTTATATTTTCTTTGGTTATCGTTTTCCAACAGAGTGAACGATGGTATTGAAAAGTCCCAAGATAAGCCCCACGACGATGTAGGTTTGCCATTGTTTTATATCGATAGCGAGGTTTCCGATCTCGAGGAAATTTACACTCCATTCGAGCAGGATCAACATAAAAGCATTGATGAAGATGTGTACCAATCCAAACGTGATCCATTTCAAAGGGAGAGTCACAATAGAAAGAATTGGTTTTACGACGGCATTGAGCAGAGAAAAGATAATCGCAAGAAAAACATATCCTTTCCAGCTGGCAGAAATATCAAATCCACCTCCCACGTATGGGCTCAGAACGGCTTCGTATTTTGCACTCAAAACCCAAAAGAATACGGCATTGAGACCGAGAGAAATGAGGGCGCGAAGAATGAAATGCATGAGGAATGTTTGGTTACAAGGGAAGTGGTTTTGCTCGAAATCATTTTGATATTTTCAGGAAAAAAGTCAAAATTCATACAGCATGAAACGAATTATTGTTGTGAAAGTCGGGACGGCTACCATCTTGGGGCCGGATCATCATCCAGATGAATCCGTGATCAAAATGCTCTGTGAGCAATTGGCAGAACTCCAAAAAAAATATCGAGTAATTCTTGTATCTTCTGGATCAGTGGGATACGGACGACGATTTCTCAAGCGATATACAGGAACGAAGTCTGAGCGTCGAGCCGCGGCGAGTATTGGAAATACGATCCTGATTGAAAAGTATGTGAAGTATTTTCAGCCATATAATGTTTCGATTTCTCAGGCACTCCTTGAGCGATGGCATTTTTCGGAACGTCGATCATTTTTGTCGCTTCGAGAGACATTTGAGCAGTTGTGGGACAATGACATCATCCCGATCGTAAATGAAAATGATGTGGTTTCTGATGTAGAATTGCGGTTTTCGGATAACGATGAATTGGCGACTCTTTTGGCGGTTGGGTTTTCGGCAAAGGTATTGCTACTCGGAACTTCTGTGGAAGGAGTTTGGGATAAAAACAAAAAAGTTATGCCCGTTATTAAGAATTTTGACAGTGAGGTTTTTGCCTGTGCCAAAGGTGGGACGACGCTTGGTTTGGGAGGAATGATTTCAAAACTGAACTGTGCAAAAAAAGCCACAAGCATGGGGACAAAGGTGGTGATTTTTGACGCGCGGGTTCCCGGAAATGTATTATTGGCGGAAGAAGAAAAAACGGGAACGGTCTGTCCGGCTCAGCTCTGTGATATTTCTTCTCACAAGAAATGGATGGCGACAGGATCGCTTGTGTCTGGAAAGATATTTGTCGATGAGGGAGCAGAACAAGCCTTGAAAGCACGAAAAAGCTTATTGGCCGTAGGGATAAAATCCGTAGAAGGCGACTTTATCTTGGGCGAATTTTTAGAAATTGTATCAGCGGAAACCCAAGAACCATTGGGGATTGGACGAGCGCGGATATCTTCTCCAGACCTCTATGATCTTTTGAAAACAAATGAAACTCAAGGTGTGACGGTAGTGCACGCGGATGAAATTGTTTTGTTTTAGTCCTTGACTTGTTTTTGTAAATTTGCTTATTTGGGGTTGTGAGGTTTTCGTCCCCGATTTTTCTGGAGAGCGAGGATCTTCGGCAGATCTTTTACGAATATTCGAGAATCCATTTTCTGGCATTGTTTTTCTCATGTGTGTGGGAAGGAGAATGCCAGGAATATTTCCTTGGTAGAATCTTCAAATTTTTCGTTATGGGGAACAGAACTATTTATTTTGAGCTTATTGCTATTAAAGATGAGTTGGAGGATGTAACAAAGCCGGCTAATAGCAAGAGATTAAAACTGGGAGATGTTACGTATACATTGAGTCTTTCAGGAGATAATCTAATTTCAGATAAGCTTTTGCCGGAGGAGTACCAGACGGTGCTTGATAACGATGTGAATTTTACAATCTAAAGAGGAAGGAGTGAATATTTATAAGATCCAGAGGAGTACACACGTGCTTCTCTTTTTTCTTGAGAAAATTTGACGCGATATTGTGTTTGTGTATTTATGTGATGGTGAAGGATTTGATATCGTACTGTAGGTATACAAAAACTCCCCGAACAGATCTTTTAGGCACTCAACTAAGCATGCAGATTTCTGGCATTGTTTTTCTTATATTTTTGTAGGAAGGACTATGTCAGAAAACCGTTTGTTAAAACTAAAAGAGGAGGTTGTGATGAAAGAAAAGGTGAAAATAAACCCGTCCTTGCTCGAGAGAATCCAAATAAAGATTCAGCGATTGAAGGAGCTTGGAAACAAGAGTGGTTCATTCCCCTGGAAATTGGGGAAAGTAGAGGTTGAATTGGGTTCAGATGGAAAAGTATCATGTAGTTCGGATTCTACAGATGTAGAACAGAGTATGTTAGATGCGCACACTGAAACAATTAATAACAAAAAATCTTAGAACCAGTGCTTCGAAGAAATTTTAGAAGGATGACTTGCGTCGTCCTTCTTTTCTTGACTTTGTGTTGGAAAGCATTATTTATATTTTGTGAAATTTCTGTTTCCTATTTGGGAGGACGAGAATTTCCAGTCCGATCTTTGACAGACCTACGACGATTTACTTTCTGGTATTGTTTTTCTCATGTCTGTGGGAAGGAGAATGCCAGGAAGTCTTGGTATTTTTATAATCTTTAAAATTGGAGGAGATATGAATTATTTAGAGTCAGAAATTGAGAGAATTAAAGGGATGTTGATTAATGTTACAGAGGGAACGGTCCTTAAATTTACCTATAAAAATCATCAGGTGGAATTGGTAAAAAACCAAGGAGTGGTATCTATAAAAAATAAAGCTTCTCTGTCGGAGTCGGTGGTATCTGATGTGGAAAATAAATTGTAAGTCGTGGCAGTCAAAATCCTTCAAAAAAGGGTGATATTCCAATCATCCTTTTTTCTCTATGGGAGAGTTTTTTGACTTTTTTGTGAAAATTATTATTTTATGTTTTGTGAAATGACTGTCTCTTAGTTTGAGAGAACAAAAATTTCCGGTCCGATCTTTGACAGACCTACGACAAATTACTTTCTGGTATTGTTTTTCTCACAATCTGTGGGAAGGATAATGCCAGAAGGTTTCTGGCGCTTAACATATGTTTTACCAAA
>JBNKLH010000107.1:0-4117 GCA_050292255.1 Candidatus Altimarinota bacterium
GGAGGATACCTGTTTATTCAAAGCGCGTTAGAATTTGGAGAGCTTTTTTTTAAAGGTAATGAAGTAGGAACTTTTGATACAGCGCTAATAGATAAATCGACTCTACATGAGAAAGAATATCTTTACCTAGGAGGGGATTTTTATAAGAATGGGATTAAATCTGAGGAGAAAAAACAGGAGAATTTGGGCGATGGATACACTCGGGATGAAAAATATGTGTACTATAAGAAAAAAAAGGTTTTGGGAGCAGAACCGGGCGAGTTTGAGGTATTGGGTGGTGGTTATGGGACAGATAGTAATTGGCTTTTTTTTGAAAATCATAAAACGCAGTTTTTATTTGATGTAAAAAAGAATTCGTTTGAGTTGTTAGAACGTAATAAGATTTTGTTAGATGGAGAAATTGAACTGGAGAAAGGCAAAGAGAAGTTGGTGGAAGTTGGGGCAGGATATCAGATTAAGAAGAGTGAGAAGAATGGCATATATTTTGAAGGAGAAAAATGCAAAGAAATGATAATTTCCTCCCTAAAAGATGTTGTGGTTTTCAGTAATTTAAAGAATGCCTATGGTTATCTTTTCTTGTCACAAAACACAGGGGGAAAGCAAAAAATGCTTTACTATAAGGGGGATGAAGTTTTCGCTGTTAACGAGCCACAACGGTTAAACTTCCTTGGAGATGGGTATGTATTTGAAATACTGGCTATGGGAAAGGTTCGTTTGTGTTTTAAGAATATCGACATGGGGGTTTTTGATGTCGAAAATATGGATAATTTGCGGTTGCGTGCAGGGGGATATTTGCAAATGGGAAAAGATTTTTATCGGGATGGTGTGAAGATGGAAGAGTGGCAAGGAGATAAGGTTGTAGAGAAAATGAAAAAAGAGATAACCGATAAAGAGGCAGAAAAACAAAAAATGGCACAAAAAGAACAAAAAGATATTCAAATGTGGAATGAGTTTTTGAGAACTCCCTCTGTTGATGTTTTTATAAAACATTTGAAAACCATCTCTCAAGACAGAAATATGAAGGAGATTCAGAAATTTATAGATAAATACTTTTCAGAAGCATCAGGAGCATTATATTCAAATGGAAGAGCTGTTTTAGTTATCACTAAAGATTATATAGGAAATGAAAAAGTAAGATCTTATATAGAAAAATGTTTTTATTGTTCGGCAAAGATATGGGAATCATATCAGAAATCAAAAAATAAAAACGTGCTAAAAGAGGCCTTCTTGCTCGTATGTCAGAGCGATAATGGCAAACAATTGCAAGTTGGCAAGGATTTGGTTGATTTGTGTTGTGACAATAATGAATTGGTTGTTCTCTATGCTTTATCTGAATTTTTAAATGGGGACGATTTTGGTGATTATTTCTGGATATTGGAGGGAATTATTGACAAATATGAGAGAAAAATGTTGGAAATAGAGCAATTCCGACAATCTATTTCATTAACTCCAACAGAGCGATTTGATTTAATTAATTCTGCGAAAAGAGATCCTGAAACAAAGCACGCATGGGAAGAATTAAAACAAGCCGATAAGGAGGCTTTATCTTCGTACAAATCTTATGAACAGGCAATGGGTGTTATCATGTCAAAAAAAGATGCATATCTTGCGACAAGAGATAGTTTGATGAACTATATTCGAGAGAGAATTTCATAGCTTAATAGATTTACTGGGAATAAACCCTGCATTCACGGCCCCCTCCTTCGTCTCAAAAAACCGTCTATGTCTCACCTCCACACCTCGCGCAAAGTATGAATCTGACGGATAAAACTTCATAGTCTTCGCATTTCCGGTGTAGGGAAACTGAGAAAACTTTCGGTCATTTGCATTGGGGATTTGGCTCAGGGGGATATCTCCGGATTTTTCCAAAAAGTTTTCCTCTGACCAGACAATGCGCGCTTTCCCAACGATTTCAGCCTGCAATGCGTCTCCAGAAATTCCATTCAGTTTTATGAGAACTTGCTTTGGCTCAATCTTTTTTTCGATCACCACGGGGGATGGTGGGGGGCCAAAATTAATTTTTCCACAGAGAAATCCGATGGTCGCAGCAAGAAGAATATACACAGTAATTTTAAGAGGCATTATTTTGTTGTTAGAGTGCAGTATAGATTTGTCGGCCGAGATGCTTTACAAGTCCTTTGATTTCGAGGATCGCAATCGTTGAAATCACTACCGAATTTGGGATATCTGCGAGACGAATGATCTGGTCGAGTTCGAGTTGGTCTGCCTCAGAAAAGAAAGATAGAATGTCTCGTTCTACTTCTGTGGTGGGAATATTTTTCTTGGCTTCCTGATGTGCGGCGATCTGTTGGAGGCCGAGTTCTTCCAGAATTTGTTGCCCAGAAAGGACGGGCGTGGCCATGCCTTTGACGATCAGATCATTGGTTCCTTCTGCATTTTTGGAAAAAATATCTCCTGGGACGGAAAACACGTCCCGTCCCATGTCGACACCGAGTTCGGCGGTGATGAGTGAGCCGGACTTTTTGGCGGCTTCTATGACCAAAATCCCACGAGACATCCCCGCGACGATTCGATTTCTGACCGGGAAGTTTTCTGGGGCGGGTTCTGTACCGGGGAAGTATTCAGACAAAATTACACCTGTATTGTTGTGAATTAAATCGAGTCCAAATCGTTGATTCGATTTGGGATATATCTGATCGATCCCACAGCCCAACACGGCGATGGTTCGCGCTCCATTTTCTACCGCGATTTTGTGTGCCAATGTGTCGACTCCATAGGCCAAGCCAGAGGTTATGGTGACGCCTGATTGGGCGAGTTCGCCGACAATTTTTTCCGCCGCACGTTGACCATAAGGAGAAACTTTTCTCGATCCGACAACAGCGATAGCAGGGAAATCACTTTCTCGTAATTCTCCCCGGGCAAAGAGAACAATGGGAGGATTATAAATATTTTCGAGCAAACGAGGATATTCCTTAGTTCCGTATTTTAGTGTGTTTATGTTGAGTTTTGCAAGTCGTTCGCATTCTTTTTCGGGAGAAATTTGGGCGCGAGTGGTAAGGAACTTTTCAATCCCACGACTATCGAGTTCTGCCGCTTGCAGGTCTTTGATAGAAGCGTTCCAGACCTTCTCAAAGTCATTTTCAAAAAAGATTTTGAGCTTCTGATATCGAATAAGCGTGAGATGAAGGGCTTTGTGTGTCGCAATGAGAAACTTGTCCATAAGGAAAATATATGCCTCAAAACACAGATATTTGCGAGGAAATATTTCTTGCGATGTTCATTAAGATTTAATGAATCTTAAGCGAGATCGATTAAATCTTTTGGGGTTTTCGTGAGGATTTCAGGGCCATTTTCTGTGATGACAATGAGATCTTCAATACGGATGCCGAATTTTCCGGAATAATAGAGTCCCGGTTCGCAGGTGACGACGTGTCCCGCTTGAAAAGATTCTTCGGATTTATTTGAGACCGTTGGCAGTTCGTGAATCTCGAGTCCAACCCCGTGACCAAGCGAATGCGTGAAATATTTTTTTTCTTCTCCCAAGAGATCTCGACAAAATTCGTCGGTTTTTGGGATCTCAAGCCCGGGCTTGAATTTTTCTTGAAGCGTCTGTTCTTGGGCTAATCTCAATAATGCATATGATTCGCGAAAGCTTTTTCCGGGTTCTTCAAAGCAGAAATTTCGAGTGATATCAGAATGATAGCCTTCGAAAACAGCGCCACAATCAATCAGAATATTGTCTCCCTTTTGGAGCTTTCGTTCGCCGGGTTCGTGGTGCGGAATGGCACTGTTTTCCCCAAAAGCTACGATACTGGGAAATGCTATTCCAAATCGTCCTCGGTCTTGAATTTTTTGTTCGAGTTTGAAAGCAGCTTCTCGCTCGGGGATTCCTTCTGTAAACGTAGATTTGAGCCATTGTAGATCGGTTAAAATGCTATCGACGTGTGTAGCGGCGGTTCTTATTTTTTCAATCTCTTTGGAAGTCTTTATCGCTCGACGAGTTTCGATCTTCTGTTTTTCAGGGATGAATTTTGTATCCGGAAAGATTTTCTGCCAATACTCGAGTTGTCCCAAGGTCATAGAATTCTCTACAACGATTTCTTTTTCGTTTTGAAGTTGTTTTTTGAGCTCTTCCTGTCCTTCCTTATTCCAAAGC
>JBNKLH010000108.1:0-4051 GCA_050292255.1 Candidatus Altimarinota bacterium
CAAGAAGATGGGATTATAGTGGGAGACAATGAACTTAAGAGATATATAACATCGTACTACAAAAACCTCTTTGGTCAACATGTGGAAAGAAACATCTCTTTGGATGAGAGTCGTATAGATGATATTCCACAAGTGACTGAAAATGAAAATGCCGCACGAGAATTGCAAAAAGAATGGGCAAATGCGGATCCAGACCGACAATCAGAAATTTCAAAAGAAATGCAACAGCGAGCGAATGATGCCAAAAAACTTGAAAAACAAATTGCCAAACAAGAGAGCGAATTGTCAGAAAAATACCCAAAACTGGAGTCAGATCTCGCGCTTTTGAAACAAAAAAGAAATGAATTGGCAAAAGTAAAAAGCGATATCCAACTCGCAAAAGTAGAATTGGCAAAACCGCTACCTCAAAAGGAACCCCAAAAAGAAGAGGTGTTGGTTGCATCAAACGGATTAAAAACACTTGATGCCCAAAGTGGTGGAAGTCTTTGGACAGGGAACACAGAAGATCCAGACTTCCTCAGCGCAAAAGGATCCTAAAGCAAGGAACTCCCATTCCCTCTTGAAATAATTCCAGTATCTATCAGAATATGACTGATGCTGGAATCTTTTTCTATTCGGTGGCATTCGAGAGCGGGGCAAGGAGCGGTGACCGCGGCAGATTTTGTCGGGAACGCACTCAGCCAATTGGGCTATTCGACGTTGAGTTTCCCAAACTTTGGGGCTGAAAAACGTGGAGCTCCCGTGGAGGTTTTTAACCGTGTTTCCAACAAGGAAAAGGTAGAAAATCCTGCACAGCCGGTTCATCCGGATGTGGTGGTCTTACTCGATCCTTCTCTGGTGGGAGCCGAAATGGATTATGCGGAGATCGTCCGAGGAATGAAACCGGAAGGAAAATTGGTCATCAATACGGGGCAAAAAGAGAAGTCTAAATTTGCAGATATTTTTGAAGGCGAAATTTATCATGTCCCCGCGACCAAAATTGCATTGGATACGATTAATCGAAATATTCCGAATGTGGCGATGGTGGGAGCTCTCACCAAAGTGCTAGATTTGGATTTCCAAAAAATGATCGGATTTTTGCGAGCCGACCTGTCTCGCGTGTTTCCAGAAACGATTGTAGAAAAAAATCTGGAAGGATTTGAACGTGGATATAAAGAAGTAAATTTGATCTCATGAGCACGAAACCTATTTCCGAACTCAGAGTGGTACACAGTGACTTGCCAAAGTCACAGACGATAGGGGCATGGAACGAAGACGGGGGCGTTCTTGCTGACAAAGGAAATTCCGAGCTTTATAGCACGGGAGCCTGGGTACCGGAAACACTTATTTTCCATCCAGAGAACTGCATCAACTGTAGTTTGTGCTGGGCGGTATGTCCGGACGATGCGATTATTTTTGACGAAAAAGGGAATATGACGGGGATTGATTTGGATCACTGCAAAGACTGTGGATTGTGTACAGAAATTTGTCCGGCGAATAAAAATCCAGATCCTGCGAAACATGCGCTGACGTTTAAAAAAGACGAAGATAAAAAACTCTAAATGACGAAAAATATACAAACGCTCGACGGAAATGCAGCCGTAGCTGTGGCTTTGCGACAGATGAATCCAGATGTGTTTGGGTTTTATCCGATCACGCCGACGAGTTATATCGGGCAGAAGTTTTCCAATTACGTAGCCGACGGGAAAGTCGATACAGAATACGTCTGTGCCGAATCAGAACATGGCGCAATGTCGGTCTGTGTGGGAGCAGCGGCGGCGGGAGCACGTGCGGTGACAGCGACCGCGAGTCAAGGACTACTCCTCATGACAGAAGTGATTTGGAACGTATCGGGAATGCGTTTGCCATTGGTTTTGGTGAACGGAAACCGAAGTTTGTCCGCGCCTCTTTCTATCCACTGTGACCATAATGACGCGATGTCCGTACGGGACGCGGGATGGATCCAACTTTTTGCCAAAGATGCGCAGGAAGCCTATGACTTTACGATCTGTGGATTTCCTATTTCAGAACACGAAAGCGTGCGAACACCGGTGATGGTATGTATGGATTGTTTTCATACGACGCATACGGCCATGCAGGTAGAAGTTGAGGATGATAAGGCGGTACAGAAATTTGTCGGCGATATTCCTCCGCGAAAGAACTTATTGGACATTGAAAATCCAGCAAGCTTCGGAAACTTCGATAAACCTGAATGGTACACCGAACATCGTCATGCACAAATGCAAGGAGTCCATGCTGGAGAAGGACGGACTTCTGAAGTTCTAAAACAGTTTTCACAGGCCTTTAAACGGGGTTCTGAGACCTTGGTCGAAGAAATCCATATGGATGACGCAGAAGTGGTTTTTGTGGCGTTAGGATCTGTCGTAGGGACGCTCGAAGATGCGGTGAAAAAACTGCGTGCAAAGGGCGTGAAAGCCGGAATTGTCCGACCGAAGTTGTTCCGACCATTTCCGACTCAAGTGATGAGTAAAGCCCTTAAAAACGCCAAAAAAGTTCTCGTTTTGGATCGAATGAGTCCAGGAGGAGGAATGTTTGGGGCGTTGGCACAGGATTTACAGTCGACATTTATCAACGAAAAGAACTCTCCACAGATCAAAAACGGAGTCTTTGGATTGGGATCACGAGAAACGACCGCGGACCAGTTTGTCTCTGTTATGGAAGGATTTGATGATCTCCCGAGCGATCGGGCGGCCTGGATTAATATTGAGAAAAAGTAATGTTACCAGCAAACGTACAAAAGTGGCTTGATGCTGGAGTGTTCCCACAGCGAATACTCTTGTCTTCCGCAGATCCAATGGTGGATATGGCGATAGAGATTGCGTCTCAATTGCAAGCGGAAACGCCAGAACGGATTGCCTCAGGAATTCATTCAGACACGATGGTATTTCGGGATGAAGGGAAGAGTTTCAAAGTGGATTATTCTGAAGCGGCCAAGAAAGATGGACAGGGCGAACACGAAAATGTGAGAGGAATGATCTCTTGGGCGCATCAAAAACCCACTGCGCCGAAGAGAATTATTGTCCTTGAAAATCTGGAACGTGTGACCTCATCTGCTCCGCATGCAATGTTGAAGCTGATTGAGGAACCACCAGAGAAAGCGGTATTTCTTTTCACGACCAAGAATCATCACGCACTGCTCGATACGATTATTTCCCGTTTAACGGTATTGAGAATCCCATCATCTGCTTCAGGAATTGGGAATTTGGAAGCAGCAAAATCGTTTTTTGATTCTCGGGATTTGATTGAAAAATTCGCACAGATAGAAGATCTCGACAAACAATCCAAAGATAACACTGACAAAAAAATGGATCGAACGGTCTTCCTCCAATTTATTGAAGATCTCATTCAACTGGCTCGCTCAAATGAAACCTATCTCCCGCATCTAGAATTGCTCTTAGAAACGCATTCTGCGATTCGGACGAATGTTACCCCTCGGATGGTTTTGGAGCGCTTAGCGATGAAATTGGGGGCGAATTGAACCCACCCCTATCACCTCCCTTGAACCAATGGAGGGGGAAGAAAAGCCTGCCCTTAGTTTAAGGGAAGGTTTGGAAGGGTTATGTTTAGGGAAATATAATCTCTTCAATCGTATTTGCTTTTGCCTTTGGATTTTTGACCCGAAGGAAGTTTGAAGTGAGTCCGGTGCCATTCTTTTCCCACAAAACAGAGAGTTTTTCCCCTTTCATTTTCTTTTCAAATTCTTCTGTGAGTTGTTCTCCAACGTTTCGGAGTTTTTCAGCGCGTTCTTTTTTCACCTTGTTTGGTACTTGATCGGACATTTTGGCCGCGACCGTTCCTTCTCGAGAAGAAAACGGAAATACGTGGAGCTTTGAAAATCCGATTTTTTTCGCAAATGCAACGCTTTCTTCAAAGTCCTTGTCTGTCTCTCCTGGAAATCCGACAATAATGTCGCAGGTGATTCCGACGTTGGGGCGGATATTTTTCGCCTTTTCGACACTTTCAAAGATCTCTTTCGTACTGTGTCCCCGATTCATGGCCGCAAGGGTTTTATCACACCCTGCTTGCACCGAAATATGGAGGTGATCGCAGA
>JBNKLH010000109.1:0-4014 GCA_050292255.1 Candidatus Altimarinota bacterium
ACTCCGGCCAGTTTTTATCCGGAAACGCGACAGAGTGAGCCGCAAAGTTTCCTGTTGCGCCACTAAACTTCCCCATAAACGCCGACTGAGAAACCCGATCCAATACGTCATAGAGTCGACCCCAAAATACCGCAAATTCTTTCCCCATAGTAGAGGGCGTTGCAGTTTGACCGTGTGTTCGAGAAAGCATCGGCACCGCCTTCCATTCAATAGATTTTTCACGCAGGAGGTCAAGCACTGTATCAAAATCATCCATCAAGACATCGGTTCCTTCTTGGAGAACCAATCCATAAGAACAAGAATTAATATCTTCGGACGTACATCCAAAATGGATCCAGTGCCACCATTCTTTTGGTGTGTACTCTCGCAAAAACATCTCCACCGCCTTCACATCGTGATTCGTGGTGGCTTCTCTTTTTTTAATTTTTTCAAAATCTTTTTCCGTAAAATTTTCTTTTAATTTCTGCAATGGCTTGTGTGTATGGGCCTTTATGTCGGCAATTCCTTCTTTTCCCAAAAACTCCAACCATGCAATCTCTACCATCGTCCGCGCTCTTGCGAGTCCAAATTCTGAAAAGATCGGAGCCAAGTCGGCAACCCGAGAAGCATATCGACCATCAAGAGGCGAGATTGGGAATGTCATATTTTCAAAAATTAAATCACCCGCAGTATAGCCTGCGTCTGCAATTTTCAAAAGTCAAAAACAAAGCTTATTCGCCGTGTGGTTTTTTTTGTGGAGCTCCTTTTTTGGCAGATTTTGGTTTTACGTCCGCGGCATCATAAATCTCTGCCACATCGTTATCTATCAGCAAAACTTTTACCTTTTGATTCAAAATATCCAATCCCACTACACGTCCTTCTTTTCCGTCTGACGTGATCACTGCTTGTCGGATGTGCGGCAAATATCGACGCATTTCTCGATAATGAGGCAACTCATACATCAAACAACATTTCAATTTTCCACAGGGACCAAAGATTTTTTCGTTGGCTCGCGTCATGAGATTTTGATCTCGTGCCGCATCAAGAGGCACTGAATCCAATTCTATTTTGAAACTTGAACAACACGTTTCTCGTCCACACGATCCATACCCTCCCAAAATCTTGGCCCGATCACGAGCTCCCACTCGTTGGAGATGGATTCGCGTTTGAAATTCTTTTCCGAGTTTTTTCAAAAAGTCTCGAAAATCTACTTTATTTTCTGAGGTAAAAAAGAAAGAAGTCACTTTCCCGTCAAAATCAACATGCGATGCAAACACATGCATATCCAATTTTGATTCTTCTACCAAAGAACGGGCTTTCTCTACACGTTTGTGCTCACCGGCTTCTTGTTCTTTATATTTTTCAATCTCTTCTGGTTTCAAGACATCCATAAATTCGTACCCTTCTGCTGTTTTTGCATTTGGCACTTCCCGTTCCAGAGAAACGACTTTCCCCACAACACGATCACGATCGCTTTTGAGTAAAACCATGGCGCCTACCGCCAATTCTTCATCTCGCTTCGGTGCCTCAATCAGCACAAGCTGGTGTTTCAATAAATCTACAACTTGAAAAATCTTCATTTCCCGCAGAGTGTGCCTTATTTTGGGGTAAGAAGCAAGTGTGAATTTGACAAAGTACTAAGCTGTATTCTCTCCCTCATTATGCGAGACTTCTTGTTCTACTAATTGAATAGGAATGTTTTTTTCATCTACTCCCCAAATAGTAAAATTGGTCGTACTCAATAATTGTCTGCTAAAGAGTCGCTCGAAAGTAACCGGATCTTTTTCCCCGAGGTTAAAAACGTTGGTCAAAGTTGAATTATGGTATGTGTAATCAGGACGCCCCGTCGCCAATTGACCATACTCAGAGGCCGAAATACAAATAGGCAAACAAATATTTTTCTCCCGTAGTCTGCTATATAACTCTCGAATAAAATTATGACCATAACAGGAGAGAAAAACGAATACCGGTCTTTTTTCCAGAGGAAGATCTGCAGGATCATTTCGTTCTTCTAACACCCTTACAAAATCATCAACATGAAGCTGGGAAAACCAGTCCCATTTTTCTTCTAAAGAGAGCCGATCATTACTTGTCCCATGACCATCAAATACAAAGGTAAAGGGCTCTTTAATTGATTTTATTTTATCGAGGATTCTCTTTGGCATTTCTGTGGCCTTTCCTTTTTCCGGTCGAAAAAAATGAAACTTTTTTGACTGGTTAGAAATCGCATCTCTGGTTACTTGAGGACCAAATCTTTCTTCTCCATATTTTTTCATCGTCTCATTATTCGCAGCAAATACAACCTCTCTTCCCTGAAATAGTGGAACCTTCTTCAGTTCTCTTTTTCGCTTCTCTATTTGGGAAACTGCTTGTTTTACATTTTCTGGGGTCATTACACGAATCCCCTTCATATAAAGGTATCGTGCAATCAGAAGGCTTTTTTCTTCCACCGAAATTCCTTTCACAATATCATTTTTATCCAAAGATTTCTCTGCATATACAAGCACATCCATCCAAATCTTTAACGCGGGATCTTTTAAAAATCTTCCGGGATTCCGGTAGTGATTTTCACTGATCACAGTGAGTACGGCATCTTCTTGTTTTTTCTCGGCCGCATCACAAAAATCCGACAGATCTTTTTCTGAAAGCAGATTGAGTGACGCCACGGTCTCTCTGTTTTTCAAAATACCGTTTGGAGATACTTTCCCCGCTCGACGTACCAACTGAATCAAATATTTCTCTGGGAATAATTTTGCGTTCACAACAGACTCTATGTGGTCCAATAAAAGTTTGGGGTGTTCTTGGAGAAGCAACTTCCCAAGCCGCCTCCCCTCTGGCTGGGAGAAGTCAAACACCATGCCGTATCTCTCGAAAGCCAGCCTGTGTGTTTTTTCCAAAGAATGCTGTTGTTGTTCTCGTTTTTCCCAAAAATCATTTTTCAAAGTTGCTGGATCTGAAGGAAATTGTCTTAAGTAAAAGTTTAAATATTGAACTATTTTCGACAGCGGCAGATGAACCGCCCCACCTCGACTTATATCCTGAGCTGAAATCTTTACTGATTCATTCCTCACATCCATCCGACTGGTCGGCATTACTTTTGCAGAGAAACCTGCCATGATGGGGATTTTTCCTAAACTCCGATCCACAAATTGAATTTCGTTCCCATCTACTTCAAAATACCCCGTTTTCCATTCAAACTTTTGGAAATATTTCGAATACAAATCATCCCAAAAAAAATCCAACTGTTCTTTCGTAAGAGGCAATATTTCGTTCAGGTTTTCTAAGTCCTCTTGGACACGGAGTTTATCTTTTCGCAACAAATCCTCCCGTGACTCCGATGCCACTCGTTGAGATGGTTGATTCTTTGTGTCCATAGCCGAATGGAGATTACTTTTTTTCTAACAATTTCTTATCGAGCGCAAACGACAGCACTTCTCGCGCGACTTCCCGATCATCAAAGTGGATTGCGGTTTTCCCAATAATCTGTGTTTTCTCTGTTCCTCGTCCGGCGATCAACACTAAATCATCAGGCTGAGCCGTATAAATCGCATATCGGATGGCCTCATATCGATCTTCGATTTCAAAGAATCGATCGCCTTCCTCTCGGTTGATTTTTTCTCGGACGGTTTTCGCAATTTTCCGCGGATCATCTGGTCCCGGATCGTCAGTGGTCAATACAATTTCATCGGCATACTTATCCAAAATTTCTGCACACAAATGGAGATTCTTTTTGAAAAGTTGAAAATCCGGTCGATTTCCCGTTCCTCCCCAGACGACAATCAGTCTCCCTTTGGCAATTTTTTTCAGGGTCTCCAATACCGGCGCCAACGCGCTTGGTTTGTAGGTGTGATCCACAATCACAGAAAACGCCTGCCCGGATTCGATAGGCTCCAATCGCCCAGGGGCTCCTGGGAATTTTTTTAGATTTTCTGCTGTTTTTTCAATCGGAATATTCACGCTCATACTCACCGCGATAGCCGTCAAAATATTCTCAAGGTTGTGAGATCCCACCATCGGTACTTCGATCCGAAGTGT
>JBNKLH010000110.1:0-3945 GCA_050292255.1 Candidatus Altimarinota bacterium
TAGCCATAAGGGCCATGATGACTTGACGTCGTCCTCACCTTCCTCCTCCTTGCGAAGGCAGTCTCCTTAGAGTGCTCAGCTTAACCTGCTAGCAACTAAGGACGAGGGTTGCGCTCGTTCGCGGACTTAACCGTACACCTCAAGGCACGAGCTGACGACAACCATGCAGCGCCTGTCATCTATCCAGCCGAACTGACCTAATTGTTTCCAAAAAGTACGATAGAGATGTCAAGCCTAGGTAAGGTTACACGCTGATTAACGTATTAAACCCCGCGTTCCACCGCTTGTGTGGGTCCCCGTCTATTCCTTTGTGTTTTAATCTTGCGATCGTACTGCACAGGCGGCATGCTTAACGGGTTACCTTAGGCACTGATACCAGGTCGAGGGTACCAACACCGAGCATGCATCGTTTACGGCGTGGACTACAGGGGTATCTAATCCCTTTCGCTCCCCACGCTTTCGTCCCTGAGTGTCAGGTAATGGCCAGTGCGCTGCCTTCGCTTTTGGTGTTCCTGTACATATCTACGGATTTTACCCCTACTTGTACAATTCCACGCACCTCTCCATACCTCTAGTTTGCCAGTTTGGACTACAGCACCGAAGTTGAGCTCCGGTATTTCATAATCCACTTAACAAACCACCTGCGGACGCTTTACGCCCAATGATTCCGGATAACGCTTGGACCTTACGTATTACCGCGGCTGCTGGCACGTAATTAGCCGGTCCTTATTCCTGGGGTACCGTCAGATTTTCTTCCCCCAGAAAAGGTGTTTACAACCCTAGGGCCTTCATCCACCACGCGGTGTCGCTCCGTCAGACTTTCGTCCATTGCGGAAGATTCCTTACTGCTGCCTCCCGTAGGAGTATGGGCCGTGTCTCAGTCCCATCGCGGCTGGTCATGCTCTCACACCAGCTACTCGTCATAGTCTTGGTAGGCCATTACCCCACCAACAAACTGATAAGCCGCAAGCCCCTCCTGTACCGCAAAAGCTTTACTCTTTCGAGACTATCCGGTATTAGCTCACCTTTCGGTGAGTTGTCCCTGAGTACAGGGCAGGTACTTACGTGTTACTCGCTCGTCCGCCACTTTCCCTTGAATAAATTCAAGTTCTCGTTCGACTTGCATGTATTAGGCGCACCGCCAGCGTTCATCCTGAGCCAGGATCAAACTCTTCTTAAAGAAGTAAATCAGCAAAGCTGATATAAATTGTTTGATTGTGACATCGGAAATTGATGTCTTGGCTAGTCTAAAGCTAGTTTAAAATATTCAAATTGAATAAACGTTGATTTTTTTGCTTGTTTCGCATGGCGCGAAACAAAATTGATTGCGTCCGAAATGAAAAAGAGCCAATTTGTTTCGTTCTTCCGAAGAAGAGGATCAGCCTCTGAGGGTTTTTATCTAACTCCGTTCCAGAGGCCGAGAGATCGTATCCATTTTCAGAAGGGTGTCAAGGTTTTTTTGGGGGATTTTTAGAGAAAATAGGAAAAGCCGAAAATAAGGCTTTAAATCCACATACAAAAGTAACTATATCGTTCAATATAGTTACTTGTGTGCTCTTTTTGTAAGCCGAGTTTCGTCGTCGATGGCTGCATATTTTTCGTTTTCTCTTTCATAGAAAACTACAGATATTACGCAATCTCCGACTCTTCCCAAAAAACGCGCGCTTCGCTCTCCGTCTTTTTTGGGGCCCCTTTTTTTCTTACAAAAAAGACCCTATCTCGTGATATGGTCTTCTATGTGTGCTCTTTATTATAAGCCGAGTTCTGTCGTGGTGGTAATTTATCTTCTCGTTCCGATTGCTCGGAATCGTCATCCGCAGGACGTATCGTTGAGTTCAAACGAAGGAAAAATACTTCTTCTTTATGATACGGCCCCCTGCGTCTCCGCCAAAAGGGTTTAGCATTCTCAAGCTTTGCAACCTGAGAAACCAAGAGAATGACCTCTTGAATATTTCACCGACCTCCCATCGAAATGGGATCGTATAATTTCTGTGCCACTTTCCCTCCTTTATCATTGCCAATAAAAGGGTCTGCTGTGAGCAGCTTTTGTATTTTTCGTGCGGCTCGGACTTTCCTCCCTCCTCTCTCGAGGACGGTAACCACATAAAAGAGCGGTTCGCTTATACTGTTTTTTTCTTCTGGTGACAAGAGACTTACTCTTTCGTGCTTTTGTTGTTATCTCCTTTTGACCCAATTTGAATTTCTTCGTTAATAACGGTCCCGACTCTTTGAGGAACGATTTGTTTTGTGCCAGTACCAATGGTAACTTTTTGAACAACTCGTTCGGTGTCATCTCCTTCCAATCCATCTCCTCCGAGGCGAGGATCGAGTGGATCAATATTATTGATATCAATTTCAACCATTTTTTTATATATAAGAAATAAAACGCTCCATTTATCATGTTTCTGTTTTGACTGTCAATAGAATTGTAATTCGTTGATTTTCCTTCTTATTTAGAGTACAAGTTTCTTACCTATGGATGATCGTTTTCTCGAAGATCTCAAAAATAGAACCGACATAGTAGAAGTGATTCGCAAGTATGCGGAGCTCAAAAAGTCGGGGAAGAACTATATGTGTCGGAGTCCGTTTCGAAATGAACGAACGCCGAGTTTTTGTGTGAGTCCGGACAAGCAGTTTTGGTACGATTTTGGTACGAGCGAGGGAGGAGATGCGATTACGTTTTTGGAAAAAATTGAAAACCTTACGTTCCGTGAAGCGGTCGAAATGTTGGCCGATATGCAGGGGATGGATGTGCCCAAATCTCTCGGGAAAGAAACGATTTCAAAGGAAAAGAAAAAAGATATCTATACGTTGCACGATGAGGCGGCGAAGTTTTTTCAGTCCCAATTAGAAAAGAATTCAGAAGCCAAAGAGTACCTTCAGAAGAAACGAGGGTTTTCTGCGGAAACTATTCAAAACTGGAGACTGGGATACGGAGGAGACAAAGAAGACGGTCTTACGAAATATTTGCTCGAGAAAGGATACAGTCAGCAAGAAATCTCAGAGTCCGGAGTCGCGTTTGAACGGGATTTTGGAAACAAAAAAATGAAGGATCGGTTCTCTGGTCGGATCATGATCCCGATCTGTGAACCGCGGAATGGAGATATCGTGGCGTTTAGTGGGCGACATCTCAAAAAGGGACAATCGGGGGGAAAGTATGTAAACTCTCCGGAAAACCCTGTGTATCATAAATCCTCGACGCTCTTTGGTTTGCATAAATCAAGGAATGTGATCCGGGACAAAGATGCCGTGATTCTCGTTGAAGGAAACTTCGATGTGGTGTCGGCACATGCAGCGGGATTTGAAAACGTGGTTGCGACCTGCGGGACGAGTCTGACGGAGGATCATTTGCGTGTGTTGAAGCGTCTCACGAAGAATATTCACTTGGCGTTTGATTCAGATTTAGCCGGGAAAAAGGCAACACTTCGATCCGTTGAGATGTGTCTCAAGATGGAGCTCAATCCATTCATTATTGATATTGTGTCCGGAAAAGATCTCGATGACTTGGCGCTGAACTCTCCGGAAGAACTCAAGAAAACGATTGCGGCCTCTACTCCAGCGATGGAGTTTTTGCTCGATCGATTTGCACAGAAATTATTGAATGGATCTCTCGCTGGAGAAAAGAAATTTTTGGATGCGTATTTCTTTTTCTTAAAACTGGTTCCACGACCGATCGAGGTAGATTCTTTGCTCAATCGGGTTGCCGATCGGGTTAAACACTCACGTCAGATCATTGATGCGGAGTTTAAAAAATTCTGTGCAACACAACGAGAGAAGCCAAAGTTTAAAGACCAACCCACAGAAACTCAGAAACGAAAGTTTACCGATGAAGAGCATTTTATTGGATTTTTGGGAACGTATTGGGAGACATTCAAGCCTGGACTCCAAGCGCGTCCAGATGACTTTCTAGCCTTCTTTCCTGATAGCACGGCCAAAGAAATACTG
>JBNKLH010000111.1:0-3810 GCA_050292255.1 Candidatus Altimarinota bacterium
GATATCCCAACTCGGGGAGAACTCGTTGCTCACGGACTCACGACAGAAGAAGTACGAAAAGTTCTCGATGCCGATGCGCTCTTTTACCAAACCGTAGAAGACCTCGTAGATGCCGCACAAGAAGGAAACCCTGAGATTAAAAAGTTCCATACCGGAGTTTTTGACGGGAAATACCCAACTCCGGAAGTAACGGAAGAATATCTGGAATTTGTCCAAAGCTGTGGACGTGGAGCAGCTCAAAACAAAATTTCTTTGCCCAAAATATAGGGCTATTTAAATACCACATCATGACTTTCCTTGATTTTATATCGCCTTTGTTACGACGAAAAGGAGCCTTTTTTGCGCTTTTTATAGTAATATGTGGAATATTTGGAGGACTTTACCTGCTCTTACCTCAGACCACAAAAACAACTCTGTATTTCAGCGTGAAGCCATTGGCTACGACTGAAAAATCTGTCGTCACAAACAACGAAGATCGAGCTGAAAAACTCGCCGAAGGAATTGCCGGATGGGAAAAAGATCCAGCCTTCCGAGAGTCTATTTTGAAAACCGCTGAAGTATGGGTGCCCAACTTCAAACGAAAAATCACAGCCCGAAAACAAAACCGAATGAATGTCTTTTGGACATTGAAACTTACAAACGAAGAACAAGCGCATTCACAAGCCCTCTCTGATGCATTGGTAAAGACTCTTAATGCACGATTGGAAGAATTAAACGCAGATACGGAGTTCCCGCTCGAAATCACAGAACCACGCGTCTTTAGTGAGACACAAAACATTCCCCTCCTTTGGGTCATTCCAGCCATTATTGTATTGGCACTGGCCGTAGCCGCTGTAAGTATTTATGCCTATGAAAGCCTTGGAGGGCGACTATCTTATCTCGCTCAAATCCATGATTTGTTACCAGAATCTCCTGTCCTCAGAATCAATCAACAACCAGGAGCGCATGATGCGAAATTACTGGAGCAATTCATCATGACATTTGATTCACCGCAAGTGATAGGGACATTCCCTATCGCCGGAAAATACTTCCAACTTGCATCACAAGAATCTATCAATGAAGCCCAAGACACACCCATCCTTTTGGTAAAATTGGGAGAAACGAAAATCCGAGAAATCGAGAACCTTATTGCTGTTTTTGGGCCGGATATGGCACTTATTGTTTTTGAAAAATAAATATGACTAAGAAGCTTACATACGCCGATTCTGGAGTGGATATTTCTGCTGGGGATATTGCCAGCAAAAATGCGTACAAAAACGCTAAATCTACATTTTCTTCTCGAAAAGGAATGCTCGGAGAGCCCTTTGCTCTTGATGGAGGATTTAGTGGCGCATTGGACTTTGGAGACTTTCTCTTGATCCAAAATGATGATGGTACTGGGACAAAATCTGAAATCGCAGAACGAACCGGAAAATTCGACACTCTCGGAGAAGATTTGTTGGCGATGGTGGCTGATGATGCGATCTGCGTAGGAGCAGAAGTTGTCAGCGTTACCAATACCTTTGACGTCCCAAAAGTCGATGCAGAAATGATCGATACACTTACAAAAGGATTGGGAGATGCCTGTATAAAAGAAAAAATTGTCATCCCAGGAGGAGAGATTGCAGAAGTACCAGGAGCCGTTGATAAAATGGTTTGGAATGCGACTGCCGTTGGGGTCGTAAAAAAAGAAAAATTCATCACGGGAAAGGAAATTAAACCCGGACAAGACATTATCGGTCTCAAAGGACGAGTATTGCGATCCAATGGAGTTTCTTTGGCTCGAAAGATTCTAGAAGTAAACTTTGGAGATGAATGGCATAACGTCGAATGGAAAGACGGGATCAGCTGGGGAGAAATCCTTCTCACTCCGTCTAAGATCTTCCATAGAACGGTCTTAGATGCCTTTTTGGGAGATTTCGAATCAGAACGAAAAATTGATGTAGCCGGAATCGTTCATATCACCGGAGGAGGAGTACCAGGAAATGTTCCACGGATTTTCCCTGACAAATCAATTGGGGCAAAATTCGATGACCTTCATGAACCTCATCAGGCCCTCAAAGATCTTCAAAAACTAGGAGATATCGATGAAGCGGAATGTTACCGCACATGGCACTGTGGGACGGCCATGATGATTGTTTGTGACGCAGACAAAACTGCCGATATCTGTGAAGCACTAAATAAAAAAGATCCGGAAATCGAAGCGAAAAAAGTTGGAGAAATTACCAGCTCTGGTACCATTGAAGTGGTCTCAAAGTTTTCAGGAAAAACCATTTCTTTTTAACTTTTCGGCCTTTCCGCTTTTTTAACTAAAACAAACAATGATTTTCCAATTTACTACAGGAAGCGTAACATTTTTTGATGAAGACCGTGAATACTACGAAAAACGGCTTTCTACTCTCAAAAAATTCCTCGGAGACAATCTCGGAGACGAAGATACCGTTCACCTCGATGTAAAACTTGAGAAAAATAAACACGCCTCTGGAGAAAAGTTCGATGCACACGCACACATGCGAACTCCAAACCACGGAGACTTCTATGCAGAAGTATCAGAAGAAAACATGAAAAAATGTGCTGATGTCCTCGAAGATAAGCTCAAAACCCAAATCAAAAAATTCCGAGAAAAACAAATGGGAAAATAATTCCGTTCTAAAAAGATTACACAGAAAGCCTCCTCAAATGGGGGCTTTTTTATGAGCCTAATAACTTTTTCACCCGTTCAAGTTGTCCACTAATCCATTGATCCTCTTCTGGAGTATCTCCCTCTTCTTCAAGGAGAACAACCGCTTGTTTTTTAAAGTACTCCCTTTCCAAAAAGCTAACTTTTTTCACAATATATCATTTATCCCCAATTTTTCCCCACCAGAGGTTTCAATTTTTTCTCTTTTCATAAGTGTGAATATATCGGCAAAAATTTACAAAGAAATAAATAATTGTCAAGAAGCCTTTCTATCTGCCTGAAACGTCGTCACCACCACTTCTGGATCATTATCACACAAACGAAGTATTTTGGTCCCCACACCTGAATTCACCTGCATATGAGCCGTCGGTCCAAGCGCATAAATCCCCTTTTCCAAGAAATCTAAATCATAACGACTTCCCCGATCCATAAAATCCATCATGAAAGAAGCAACTAACTTATTCACAAAAGGAAAAGTCGGAGCCTCAAATCCATGCGTATGGCCCACGAAAGCATGTATATTTTCTATGGTCCCAAAGATCTTTTTTTTGATACTGAGAGAATTATGCGCTAACAACAAATTCAAAGAATCCTCTTTGTCCGTTTTCTCCGGTAAAAATGAATCAAACTCTCCCTCATCATATGCTTCCTGATAAGCATTATAATCCGGAATTCCCATAATATTTACTGTTTGTCCTTTTCGATTTAATTTCATGGCCGATCCATCATTCTGGTCAAGCTGAGTAAAATCATGTTTTGCTAATACATCCCGAACTTTTCCCGAAGCTTCTCCATCATCAGTATGATCATGGTTCCCAAGCACAGAGAACTTCCCAGCAAAATACCCCTTTGTCTGGACGCTAAATTCTTTCCAAAAATTCTCAAAAATCTGAAGAGACGCATCATCTCTATGTGACGTATGATCTCCAGTAGACAGCAGAATCGTTTTTGTTGGGTCGAGATTAAGCTTTTCTATACTCGAACGCACCAAAGAAATAAGCTTCAGAAATGTTTTGGCCGCCGGAGAGTCTTCGTCTAAGTGCAAATCTGTAATATGCACGGTTGAGAAATCCTGCAATGCATCCGGTAAACCTGGAATCTTTTGAAAATATTGAGTCAATTGATAATCATCTCTATTTGCCTTTCCCCTC
>JBNKLH010000112.1:0-3729 GCA_050292255.1 Candidatus Altimarinota bacterium
AGGGATTTTTTCAATATAAATCCCCCTACTTCCCCCTTTCTCAAGGGGGATTCCATAACAAAAAAACAGAATAAACACTTATTCTGCATAAATATTTCCGAAATTCTTGAAACGACAATACACCATGCACCGAAGGTGCATGGTGGAGATGGCCGGAATCGAACCGGCGTCCGAAGAGGGAAACTATTACCGTCTACATCCGTAGTCAGATTTGCATACTTCATTGAGATAAAAACCTGACAAAAGCCTCAACAAAGGTGGTCTAAAATGTCTGAAGATTGGCGACCAATCGCTCTTCATAAGATCTCTGATTAGACTCTTGTTTCCACGAGATCAAAAGAAACAGAGTCACACGCGAGCAATGGCTCAAGCGTGATTTATGCTGCGTAAGCGTAAGAAACGTTTCGGAACGCAAAAGCGTTAGCGAAATTATTCAAGCTTCGAGCAAATCGTTTATAAGTTGTTGCACTTATATTCGTACAAGTGGATCTCCCGGCGACCTGTACACGCCGTGAACGCAAGTAATACCTTCCGGGTCTCCCCGTCAAAACCTGACACCCCCATATATGTTTTCGCCATCGTCAAAGAACGCTCAGACAGTAGCAAAATCTACAATTGTGTCAATTGCTCGATATGCATCACACCATCCACACGCTCCAAGCTTTGAATAAGTTCAACCGCTTCCTGATTAGAATTCACCGTTACCACAAAATTCCAGAGGGCGGTCTTTTTATCTGAGTTTTTATCAACGTTTAGAGTTTTAATGTTAATTCCATGTTCGACAATTACTGCCGTACAGTCACGCAAAAGTCCCATTCGGTGTTCTGAACGAATTCGGAATTTCACATCTCGCAAGAAGTGCGCTTCAAAAAACCGTTCTGGATCCAAACGATGAAGCTCCGCACAATCTTCTTCGTGAATCGTAAACTTCAATCCCCGAGACTTGTATGCCACAATACTTTTCCCAAATCGCGCATTACAACAAGGTGCAATCCGATACGGAATATCCGTCGCACCTCCTATAATGAGTTCTACATCCTGATGTGAACGCGTCTGTTTGGTCCGTTTCTGGAGGCTTTCCAAGGCCTTATCCACTTTCACCACATTGGCTCGTTTTTCTTTATCCGGAACAATTGATTCCTCTTCTTTTTCCCGTTCTCGTCGAAGGAACTGTTGGATTTTATTTCGAGCAGAAGAAGATTTTACAAACTTCAACCACTCTGAATTAGGCTTTCGTCCTTTTTTTGTCAGGATTTTCACCACTTCTCCATTCTTCAATTCATAATCCAATGGTTTGATGACACCATTTACCGTCACCCCGACACAACTATGTCCAACTTCTGTATGCACCGCATAGGCAAAATCAACCGCCGTCGCCCCTTTTGAAAAAATCTGAACTTCTCCTTTGGGAGTAAAAACATAAATCTGTTCTGCAAAAACGGAACGAGAGATTTCTTCAAAAAACTGCTCTGGAGACAGGTTTTGCTCGATATCCCGTGGCAACCATGAAGTCCGTCGCAGATAATCATCGTCAAAATCTGAATGTTTTATCTTTTTATACGCCCAGTGAGCCGCTGGCCCAAGCTCCGCATCCATATGCATTTGCTCGGTTCGGATCTGAATCTCCGTTGGCAATTTCGATTGCCCGAGTCCCAGCACCGTCGTATGCAAACTCTGATATCCATTTGGTTTCGGAACCGAAATATAATCTTTAAACCGTCCCGGAATCTGTCGCCAATGTCCATGAAATACTCCCAACGCCCGATAACAGTCCTCCCGAGATTTCACGATTACCCGCAATCCAAGCAAGTCATATACTTCGTCCACCTGTCCGAGTCGTTTGCGCTTCATCTTTTCCCAAATGGAATACAAATGTTTTTCTCGCCCGAGAACACGCGGAGAGTCAAAATCCTCTTCTTGCATTGTTTTCAGGATTTCTTTCTTCGCCCGATCAATAAACTTTTGTCGGACTTTTCGGCAAACAGCCAACTCTTCTTGGAGTTTCTTTGCTTCATTTGGATGGAGCACAAAGAAACACAAGTTTTCAATTTCACTTTTAAACTCAAATAACCCCAATTTTTCTGCCACTGGGGCATAAACCTCCAAAGACTCCATTGCAATCCGTTGTTGTTTATCGATTCGGACATATTGCAATGTTCGAAGATTATGAATCCGATCTGCCAGCTTTACAAAAATTACCCGGATATCCTTTCCCATCGCCATAAAAAGCTTCTGGATATTTTCGAGTTTTTGGGTCGCATGTACCGTTTTCACCTGCACTTTCGAAACCTTTTCCACCCCTTCACAAAGAAAACGAATCCGTACTCCAAACTCTCGCTCCAAATCATTTGCGGTCACGGGAGTGTCTTCTATAACATCGTGCAATAAACACGCCATAATCGTTTCCACATCTGGTTGAATAGAGAGCAGGATCTTTGTTGCTGCTACCGGATGGATAAAATAAGGTTCTCCCGAAAAACGATTTTGTCCCTCATGAGCTTTCTCTGAAAAATAAAAAGCCTTCCTGATACACTCTGCATCGGAATCAGAAAAATCCGGGTGATAATAACTCACTCGTTCCAATATCTCCTGAAGGTCTTTCTCGAATGCAGATTTCATAATAGACAAAGAAGAGAGGGTTTTTGGAATTCCCCTTTTGTTTGCTTCAATATAAAGTGGGTTTTGTTTTTTGGCAAACGTGATTTCTGTTTTCATTTTTAGTCTCAAAAAGAAGGAACAAAATAAAATACGTAAAAAATCAATAAATTTTTCAATTTTCCCCGATTTTCCTTTGACAAGAACGAACAAAAGATGAAGAATCCCAGCGATGAAAAGGTGATGATCTTTTGATAAGATTATCGCTTCTTTTTCAGAGTTACTCTTAATCTTCATACTTACTCATGCAAAGTCAGCTCCAAGCCGCTATTAATCAAATCTGTGCCGAAAAAAACATCGACCATAACGTCGTAGTTGAGGCGATCGAAAATGGTATCGCACTCGCGTACAAAAAAGACTTTGGTCGACCGACTCAAAAGATTAAAGTAATGCTCGGAGATGATATCGCTGACTTGAAGATTTTCGAAGAACGAGTAGTAGCTGAAAAAGTAGAAGACTATGATGCAGACATCACATTGAAAGACGCTCGAAGCGTACGACCAGATGCAAAAGTAGGAGATGTGGTATATGTGCCTTTGAAATTGGAAGCAAACTTCGGACGGATTGCCGCACAAACGGCGAAACACGTAATGAACCAAAAATTACAAGAAGCAGAACGAAGTATGTTGTTCCAAAAATTCTCTGATCGAGAAGGAGAACTTTTGACCGCTCGGGTACAAAAAGTAGATCGAGATGCAGCATTAGTAGAAATCGATGGAGTAACAACACTTCTCCCTACACGAAATCAAATCCAAGGAGAAAAATACTTCACTGGACAACGAATCAAGGTGTACTTGGATGCTGTAGAATCTACGCCAAAAGGACCACAATTGAAAATCACACGAACAAGCCCAAAATTCATTGAGGCTTTGTTTGAACAAGAAATCCCAGAAATGCGGGAAGGCCTTGTATATATTGCCAAAATGGCACGAGAAGCGGGCGTTCGATGTAAAATCGCAGTAGCTTCATATGACCAAAACATTGATCCAGTCGGAGCATTCGTGGGACAACGAGGAAGCCGGATCAACACCGTTATGGAAGAAGTTGGAGATGAACGTCTCGACGTAATCCAAT
>JBNKLH010000113.1:0-3722 GCA_050292255.1 Candidatus Altimarinota bacterium
AGAACCATGTGGATCCACCACACACACTCCTTCTCCATTGCGGAGGTCTTGTCGGATCATCGTTTGGAAAATCGAAGATTTCCCCGTTCCAGTCTGCCCAATCACATAAAAGTGACGGAACCGATCTTCTTTTTTCATATAAATCGGCGTCTTTTCTCCCCGATACTCGTTGTATCCCAAGAAGAGTCCTTCTTTGGCTACATTCTTTGGCGCTGGAGCAATTTTGTAATTCTGCCATTTAATCGCCGGAATATTGTTAAATTTTATATGCGGGAAGTGATAGAGCGACGCTAACTCTTCTGGCGTAAGAATAAGTTTGTTCTGAGGATGCCAGGATCGTTTAAAATTTCGGAATAAGAAATTTTTGATCAGTCCTCGTTTGCTATACCACTTATGCGGAAGGAATCCGTTTAAGCTCGGTGTGGAATATTGTGCAAATGCATTCAAAAGAGAACTCATATTGAGTGAGGCAACCCGTTTTTCTGGAGAAGAAGTAATACAACGAATAATCGTTTCAAATCCGGCTTTGTCTGCTTTTTCTTCAATCGCCTTTGTGGTGTCTTGTGATTCGGCTTCTCCATCATCCCCTCCTCCGGAAGATTTCTCGTCGCCTTTTCCCTGAATGATCAGTTCAAACAAACCCCCGACCCAAGAAATAGGATTCCACCACGCAATGGAAGATTTTCCAGTTGCCAATTGCTTTGCTAATGCCCGAGCCTTTTTTTGCCAGGCATTTTTGTACGGACGAATCATGATTTGAACCGCTGCAGAATTCCCGCTCTCATCTGAGGCATTCGACAGAGAGTTGAGGATGTTATTCATCGGGTCTGTCGTCTCAAACTTTGTGTACGTCTTCATCGGGAAATGGAACTTTTTGGCCCCAGAAAGATATCCCGTCGCTTGGTGTGTTTTTTCTTTAAAGATTTTCGGTGCTTCTGTCTGCTCAATAACCGCCTCTGGATAGAAGCTTGTAATTTGTTTTTCTACCAACTGTACGATGTCTCGTGAGCATCCCACATAAAATTTAATCTCCCCATCTGTCGCGATATATTCGAGAGACAAAAATTCTTCATTTTTAAATCGCGCCACAAAATCTCCCGCGTAGATCCCATAGAGTGTCTGGAAGAAGTGTTCTCCCACACCTACCACACGACGAATTTCGCTTGTTTGATCGCGTTCTCGCTCTTGGTCTTCCTTGGACTCCTTTTTGGGAATTTTAACCTGTAAAAAGACAAAATTAAGCGTCCGTCGCAGATCCGCTCTCCGCCGGAGATAATAGCGGAGAACGAAGTACAGCAGAACTCCTATCCCAACTATGCCTGCGCCATATAAAAGGTAATACATCATGAGCTTTTGTATTCTAACATAAAAAAATAAACCAGAAAGCTGTTTCGCATATCACTCTTGATTTTTAATAGTAATTTGATAAAAAAGGTACAGCTAAGCCATTCTCTAAAGAAAACTATGGACGAATCGATCATTATTTATTGCCCTGATTGTCGTGGAAAATTCACGGTAAAGCGGTCTGATATCATTGAGGATGACATTATTGAATGCTCTCTTTGTGGAGCAGAGTTGATCGTAGAAAGTGAAAATCCGATCAAACTCAAACTCATGAATATGGACGACTATTTCTAAATCGTTGTCTTAAAAAATCTACTGACTATTAAAAAGAGCTTTGGCTCTTTTTTTGTATCTCAGTATCTGATAACCCCTTTTCTTTTAAATCCTTGCTAAGAAAAAACCCCGCCATCCGGCGGGGTTTTTAGATTCAATCTATTAGAGATCTAAACGATCAGGCTATTAGTTTGAGAAGATTGAGAGGTAAACAATTTGTTGTCCAGCCGCTCCATCTGACACACAAGCCGCAACTTCTGTATTAGCATCAACCAATCCGATTTTCCCGATATCTGTTGTTGCTGCACATGTAAGTGCTCCAAGTGTAGGTTGAGCTACCAAATCATCTACGTACCCTTGAGTAACGAGTTTGTCGTTGTCAGCTGTACCTGATGATACAGAAACAATTCCGTCCAAGTTTCCAAGTTCTGCAGAAGTAATTGTTGCAGATTCTACGATTGCTCCTCCTGAACTAACCATTACGAAGTCATTGTTCAACGCTGTTGTTGAGTTCGTACCTCCGTTCGCAATATCAAGTGGTGTTCCGTCAGCAGAAAGAACTCCTGATCCATCAACCACAACGATTCCTCCAGTCACTCCAGTCAATGTCAACCCAGCAAATGTTGGTGATGATGTTGTTTGGATATCTTGGATTGCGTTAACAGTCAATGAACCGTCTGCTACTGTTGTAGTCAAGTTTGCATCTGTTGCCAATGCAACTGCATCGTACACACTGTTTGTTGCATTCCATACGAGGATGTCTCCAGCAGTTGTCCCAGATGTAACAACTCCTGTCACTGCGTCATCTACGTACCCTTGAGTAGCAAAAACAGTATTGTTTGCAGCTCCAGTTGCGAATCCAGTCATTCCATCAAGAAGACCGAGTTCTGTAGTTGTAATAGCTGCAGATTCTACGATTGATCCTGCAGAACTGATCATTACGAAGTCATTCACAAGAGCTGTAGTAGAGTTTGTACCTCCGTTTGCAATATCAAGAGGTGCTCCGTCAGCAGAAAGTACTCCTCCTGATGCTGTAACAATTCCGTCCAATGTTCCAACTGTCAATCCAGCAAATGTTGGTGATGCTGTTGTTTGGATGTCTTGCACAGTGTTGATTGAAAGAGATCCGTCTCCAGCTGTTGCTACGATACTCGCTCCTGTTGCTAGTGCAGCAGAATCATAAATACCGTTTGTTGCATTCCAAAGAAGCAAATCCCCAGCAGATGTACCGTCTGTAACCACTCCAGTAATAGAGTCGTCTACGTACCCTTTTGTAACCAAAGAGTCGTTGTCAGCAGTACCAGTAGCCAAGAGAGTCATGGCTTGTCCTACATATGTAAAGGTGTCCCCAGACTCAATAGTCAATCCTCCGTTGAGGGTTGTAAGACCTGTAACATCCAATACTCCTCCTACACTCACACCTGCTCCAGTAGCAATAGTGTGTGTTCCAACAGCGGCTGTCCCGAATCCCCAGTTGTCGTTTGCAGCTGCGTCATCGAAAGAGATACCATCCGCCAATTGGATGATTTTGTTCCAGTCAGAAGTCGTCATGTCGTTCCCAACTGCTTTTGACTCAGTTGTTTGGTCAAAAGACACAACTGCCGCCAAAGATGTTCCGGTAATCCCGAACGCCATCGCCGTGAAAGCGACCGCTCCCAAGGCTTTTCGCCAGGTGAGAGACTTCATGTTTGTCTGCTTCATTTTAAAAAAAAGAGGTTAAAAAGGTACAATAACAGGTACATTCTACGTTCTATTCCAAACCTCCTGCAATCAATTCGCAAGAAAAGGAGTTGCGAAAGAAAAACAAATATGGTTTTACCTCAAAAAACCAATCTCAATACTCACACTTTGATATCGCGAACCCAAAAAATACTCACAAAAAAAACAAGTATATTTCTCCGTCTATAAACGATCTAATCACGCCATCCCGTTGGATTTGCGTGAAATTTCTCGAGAATAACTTTTTCTTCTTCTGAAAGTGGGGCATCTAATAAAAATTTATTAAATTTTATAAATTCTTCATCGAGATTTTTAACGATTTGAGATATTGTATCAGAATTTTTAATAATTGCCTGAATATCGAGTTTTTCCATAATAAATCCTTT
>JBNKLH010000114.1:0-3660 GCA_050292255.1 Candidatus Altimarinota bacterium
GACACACATCCGGGGGGAGATTTCCTTATCGGGTTCTTGCTTTTGGCGTTTTTCATTGCCGTTATCTTTAGCAAATCATTTGTAAAGAAATACGCACAGGAAAACAAATACCTCAAAAAGTCTCTCAAACGAAAGCTCTGGCCATTTGCATACTTGGGAGCGCTTGGAGTTATCTTGGTATTGTTCCGATTTTCCTCTGTTCCATTTTTCTCAATGCGAGCCTTTTTGTACGGAGATATTCTCCTTATCTTAGGAGTCGGGACATGGGCGACTATCAAAATCCATAAAGATTACACAAACAGAATAGCTTCTGTAAAACGAGAAAAAGAAAAAAAAGCTAAACAACAAAGAAAGCCCCTAAGCGGGCTTTTTTTGTATCCAAACACAAAGCTGATTAGTTCATGAAATTTTTCATGTACTCAAATCTTTTCTTATTTAATGCTCTCACCATATCCAAATATTCCCTTTTATTTTCCGTGAAGTTTTCATCCTTTTGTATTTTTCTTACGATCTCTCTAAAACGAAAAAATTCCATAGACCGTAGCCCTTCCATTATCTCCAACGGGATATCGCCCTTTCGTACTTTTATCTTAAAGGCATAATAGAGAGTTAGGAATTCTTCGTCATCAAAGTATGCTGTTGCGATTTCATCTGCAATAAATCCAATCTTGGGATCCTCAAATTCTGCTTCGTAGTGAACAGGATCCTCTGGAAGTGCTTTTTCATGCAATAAATTCTTCTTTTTTAATATTTTTTGATAGGGGGTATTGTTTTGAATTTTTATCACATTTAGCAAATAGGAAGCTTTTTTATAAAGTTGTGTTTCTTCTAAAAAACACAAGTTGTCCAAGTATTCATCGATATTTGTTTGGTGATCCAAAAGAATTAGTCCCACTTCTACACCAAGCCCTAATGAATCTAAAATATCCAATCCTTTTTGAATTTCTTCACGCTTTAAACCCTTTTTATACCGCATCAACTGAGCATTGCTTCCTGACTCAACTCCCAAATAAACCCCCTGAAGCCCATTTTCTTTTAAAAATTTTAACTTTTCTATAATTACTTTCTGGGCATTATCTGATATATCCTCATAGGTAATATCTTTTATCCTTGCCGAAGTATTCCACTTTATACTTATTCTTTCTTCTTTCATCACCTCACAGATTGTTACCAAGTGATCCAAATCTACAAATCCAGAATCATCTGCTAGTGGAATTATTTCTATTTCATCTCTTTCATTCTTTTTTGCGATTTTTAATATATTTTTTATATCCTTTATGATCTCTGAAACAGGTGCTTTCCGATATCCACCTTTTCTATTTGTATGCGCATAACAATAAACACAATGACCTGGACACCCTCTTGAGAACTCCATAACAGGAACCCCTCCTTTTTTTAAATTTTCTGCCAATAATGATCTATCTGGAGCCACCCATTTTTTCATATCAAAGGCTTTCCTTTTTGTCTTCACAATATTTCCTTTATCTTTAAAAACCAAGTTAGGAACCGTTTCCAATTTTCTTGAAGTCTCTTTTTTGTATTTAACCAGTCCTTCCAGTGCAGGCTCGCCTTCACCAAGAGCTATGAGCACATCTGGATACATTTCGAGGGTTTTCTCTGGAATAAACGTTGGAAGAACTCCTCCTAAAACGACCATCGCGTCCTCTTTTTTTGTTTCCTCTATTATCTTCATCGTTTGCTCCAAAACTTTATAAGACGCTATTTTTACTGAAATACCAATTATATCTGGTTTGTTCTCTAGAAGCTGTTTTTTAATTATCTCGGCTGAATGAAACTGTGTATCCAACAATGAAACCGTTACGTTTTCACATTGTCTTTGTATGTAACCCGATAGGACAGATATTGCGAGCGGATCCGCTGCTTGTGTTTGATAGGCGGGACTATCTGTAGCAATCAATGTCACATTGACCATCCGATTCTCACTAGATTCATACATAAAACTTTGAATTAGAATAAAAAAATCCTTCTTTAAAAAAGAAGTGAGAGTGGATGATCACATTGCCAAGCAATAAAAATATGTCAATTTATATCTGGTGACACATAACTATTACCAATAAATTAAAAACTTCGCCCAAACGGAGAAATTGTCACAACTACTCCGTCGCGTCAGAGATCATAACTTGATATCCCGCAACAGAAACATTCTTGCTTTCTTGGTTCCCATTTGCTTCCCAGATGAGTGACTTAAGCGTTGGCGTTGCCGAATCTCCATTACTTTTGTCTGCAGAAGTATCTCCATAAAGCGAGATTATTTTTGACGTGTTTGCTGTTAGATCAAGATCGAGATCAAGTGTTACAGTTTGAGTGTCTGCATCTACTTTGTCAGAAAGGTCTTTGAGCCAAAGCGATGTAAAAAACGTGTCGTCCTGAACATCAAAAACAAGTTTTTTGAGAGAAAGATCATTACTCGCAACGAGTTCAAGATTCATCACTTCTAAATCTTCTTTCCCCGAATATATTTTCGTAATAATCGGCAATGTATTTGTTGTTTTTGCGTTGATATTCGTTGTATTTCCCTGAACCCAGCTCGTCCCTTCTACGACGTCATCATAACCTTTTGGTCGGATCAATCGATAAATAGCCACCGCTACCTCATTTCGAGTAAGTGTTTTCCCAGGCTCAAGCAAAGTCTCACTTCGATGCGGAAAGAGTTCGTATTCTCTGGCAATTCCCGCATAAGGAGCAAACCATTCTCCCGCCGGAACATCTGTATATTTGTATTCCAGATTTTCCTGAAGCCCGAAAGTCTTTACCGCCATTTTCAAAAATTCGGCCGTATTCACTGTTTTGGCTGGTTCAAAATTTCCACTTGGGTATCCATTCAAAATCCCCAAATTAAAGGCTTTCATTACATACGGAACATACCATTCACCTTCGAGGATGTCTGGGAATTTTCCATTATTCATAAGATTTCCGACATCTGTCCCTCGAGCCAAAAGGAAAAATTTGGCAATCTCCGCTCGATTTACATCCGCCGTTCCATCAAAGTTTCCATCTGGACGTCCATTAATAATTCCTCGTGCTCGTAGATTTGCGGCCGCTTGTCCTTCAATGCTATTCGCATCAAGATCAGGGAAAAATTCTAATGTCGCCACATCTCCTTCTGAAGGATTGATAGCAAAAGTACTGATCGGCACTGCAAAGAAACAGAATCCGAACACCGCAACCCCGAAGAAAAGTTTTTTCATTGGAAAAATATTTTGTTTTCGAAAGATAAAATCAAGCTTATTTATAAAGAATGGATAGAAATTTTTCAAGGAATTTCTTAGAATAACAGCGATTTTTAAAGGACGCGGAATAAACCATGCTTCAGCAACTTACCATTCAAAACTACGCACTGATTGAAAATATCCAAATAGGTTTTTCGAAAGGATTCTCGATTATCACTGGGGAAACAGGAGCCGGAAAGTCTATTATGCTGGGAGCATTACGACTGATTTTGGGAGAACGAGCTGAAAAAAAGATGTTTCTCCATGATCAAAACAAATGTATTGTCGAGGGCGTTTTTGATATTTCTCATTTGGGATTACAGGATTTCTTTGAAGAAAATGATCTGGACTACGAAGACGTGACCAGTATTCGACGAATGATTTTGCCAAACGGAAAGTCTCGCGCATTTGTAAATGACGTTCCGGTGAC
>JBNKLH010000115.1:0-3664 GCA_050292255.1 Candidatus Altimarinota bacterium
GGGAATATATAATGTGAATATTATTTTTAAGAAAAAAAGGGTACCAATTGGTACCATTGTAGTAAATAAATAGTCGAACAAATTTCAAAGCGAAAAAACCACTGATTTACTCAGTGGTTTTTTTTCTTATAAAAAAACAAGAGGCAAAGCCCCTTGTTTTTCTTATATCCGTTCTAGAGAACTTAGGAGATAATCCCGCTGACAGAGAAGAGTCCAGCGAAGATCAAGCTCACTACGGTCATCAATTTAATCAAGATGTTGATTGATGGTCCAGAAGTATCTTTGAATGGGTCTCCAACAGTATCTCCTACCACAGCAGCTTTGTGAGGTTCTTGCCCTTTTCCTCCCATCGCTCCTGCTTCGATGTATTTTTTAGCGTTGTCCCATGCTCCTCCAGAGTTTGACATTGAAATAGCCATCATAACTCCAGAAACGAGTGCTCCAGCGAGCAACCCTCCGAGAGCCGCGCTTCCCAACACAAATCCTGTGAGAACTGGTACGATCACCGCCATAAGTCCAGGAATGATCATTTCTCGGATAGCCGCTTTTGTAGAGATGTCCACACATCGTCGAGTATCTCCTTTGGCTGTTCCTTCCATGAGTCCTTTGATTTCTTTGAACTGTCGTCGAACTTCTTCGATCATATCAAATGCCGCTCGTCCTACCGCAGACATTGTCATCGCAGAGAACACAAATGGCAACATTCCTCCGATCAAGAGACCGATCACTACTTTTGGATCCATGATATCGATCACAGATAGGTTTGCCGCTACAGAGTATGCAGAGAACAAAGCCAATGCAGTGAGGGCAGCAGATCCGATCGCGAATCCTTTTCCGATCGCAGCGGTTGTGTTTCCAGCACTGTCGAGTGCGTCTGTTCGTTTTCGGATTTCTGGTCCGAGTTCTGCCATTTCAGCAATTCCTCCAGCGTTGTCTGCCACGGGTCCGTAGGCATCAACGGCCAAGCTGATCCCGAGAGTTGAAAGCATTCCTACTGCGGCAATAGCAATACCGTAGAGTCCTGCGAAGTGGTACGCGATAAAGATCGCGATACAAATTAAAACCACAGGGATAGCCACTGATCGGTATCCAAGTCCAAGTCCTTCAATAATGTTTGTAGCCGCTCCTGTTTCAGAAGCTTTTGCTACTTTTTGAACTGGTTTGTAGTGTTCTGAAGTGTAGTATTCTGTTACCAATCCGATCACCACTCCTACTACCAATCCAGCTACCATTGAGAGGAATACGTTCATGAAGTCTGCTTCTCCCAAGAAAAGTTTTGTCAAAAAGTATCCTGCAACAATCACGAGAGCAGAAGCTCCCCACAATCCGTTTTTCAATGCGTTGTGGATGTTTTCTCCTTTTCCAACTCGTACCAAGAATGTTCCCAAGAGAGAACAGATGATTCCTGCACCTGCGAGAGAGATTGGAAGGTAGATTCCGTTCATTCCGAAAGCAACGAATCCGAGGATCATAGCAGAGATGATAGATCCTACGTATGATTCGAAAAGGTCTGCTCCCATTCCGGCTACGTCTCCCACGTTGTCTCCTACGTTATCAGCAATAGTTGCCGGGTTTCGTGGATCGTCTTCTGGGATTCCAGCTTCGACTTTTCCTACCAAGTCCGCACCAACGTCAGCCGCTTTGGTGTAGATACCTCCTCCCACACGAGCAAAGAGCGCGATAGAAGAAGCTCCCAATCCAAATCCTGTGATTACGTTGAGGATGATGTTTGTATCGAGTTTCAATACTTCGAAGAAGATGAAGAACAAGAGTGAAAGTCCGAGGAGACCAAGTCCCACCACAGACAATCCCATCACAGATCCTGATCGGAACGCAACGGTAAGGGCTTCTCCCAAGCTTTTCCGTGCAGCGTTAGCTGTTCGAACGTTTGCGAGAGTCGCAATTTTCATCCCGAAGAATCCAGCCAACACGCTTGAAATCGCTCCGTACACGAAGCTGGCAGCGGTGAGCATTCCTTCGTCTACTTCGTTGGTGAATGGATCATCCAAGAAAAAGTAGAGGACTACAGCGAGTACTACTACGAAGATAGAAATAACACGGTATTCTCGTGTCAAGAAAGCCATCGCACCCTCTGAAATAGAGTTTGCAATCTCTTTCATTTTGTCATTCCCTTCATTTACCTTTTTGATCAGGTGGGCGAAAAGTCCTGCAGCGAGAAGGGCAAGAACGCTGACTAGAACAATAATTAGGAAGTAGCTCATAGAATGAACAGTTAAAAAATACAATTATATAACGGACGCATTGTAGGAAATTATGGCCGTGAGGCAAGTTGGAATTACTGTTTCACAGCCTCGACCCCTGGGAGTTCTTTTCCTTCCAAAAATTCAAGCATTGCTCCACCTCCGGTCGAGACATGTGTGAACTTTGATTTTTCGAGATTAAATGCCTTGAGAGCAGCGAGGGTGTCACCTCCACCGAGGATTGTTTTGGCATCCAAATTGGCCACATAATTGGCCACACGTTTGGTTCCTTCTGCAAAGGCGTCTTTTTCGAAGAATCCAATTGGTCCATTCCAGATAACCACTTTTGAATGGTAGAGAATTTCTTCAAAGCTATTGATCGTATGAGGTCCCATGTCGAAGATTTTTGCATCTCCGGTTACATCCCGAACAGGCATGTCGATGGTTTCTGTCGCATTTGGATCATCGGCACAGATGACATCAATAGGAAGATGAACTCCTGTTTTATTATTTTCGGCAATTTGCATAACTTCTTGAGCCGTTTCGATTTCTTCTTTTTCGTACAAGCTTCCTCCAACATCGTAACCTTTGGCTGCCAAGAATGTATTGGCCAATGCTCCTCCAAGAAGAATATTCTCAGCTGTCTTGGCAAAGTGTTTTAGGATTTCAACTTTGGTTTCCATTTTTGCTCCTCCAATAACAACAGTAAGTCCTGGGATTTTGTCTCCAGACAAAAATGGCGCGAGTGTTTCGACTTCTTTTTGAACGAGTTTTCCCGCGACACAGGGGATTTTTCCTTCAAATCCCACGACAGATGCGTGTGCTCGGTGTGAAACTCCAAATCCGTCATTTACAAAGATGTCAGCTTTAGTCGCTTTTAAGATTTGCTCTACAAACGCAGGATTATTTTTCTTTTCTCCGGGATAAAATCGAACGTTTTCATGGAGTACGATTTTTTGGTCGTAGTTCATTTCAACGAAATCCTCAACGAATTGAACTTTTTCTCCGAGTTGTTTTTCTAACTCTTTCGCAACGACTTCAAGGGAAAACTCAGGCTTTCGTTCTCCTTTTGGTCGTCCAAGGTGAGAGAGTAGGTGGATTTCTTTGGCTCCTTTTTCCATTAAGTATTGAATCGTAGGGAGACTTTCGACAATTCGGGTAGTCTCAGTGATTTTTCCGTCTTTGAGTGGCACATTAAAGTCCGCGCGGACAAGCACGACTTTGTCTTTGAAGTTTTCAGAATCGATCGTTCGAATGTTCATTATGAAAAAAATAAAATTAGGTTTCACAAATTATTCTAGATTTAAAATGAGAAAGAAAAAACTTGAATTTGTATGTGAATGTTTTTTTGACATATTTCTGCTTTAGGCTATCGATTTGGTGGATAGGCTCCTCTGCTATGATCACCAGGAACGGCCTACAGCTAAGGAAGCCATGGTAACCAACCAACCATCGCTTGCCAG
>JBNKLH010000116.1:0-3635 GCA_050292255.1 Candidatus Altimarinota bacterium
TTCTTTGAGGTTGGAGATCTGAGTGAACTAAAAATTTGTTCAAAAGTGATATCTCAAGGACGTGAAACACGATCGGAGATTGTGCGGGGGGTGATTCGGATATTGTTGTCTGATTTGATCGCACAGGCACGGAAAAATATTGAAGAATATGGGATTCAATCGCTTGAAGATGTACAGCAGACTCAGCAAAAAATCATTGCGCTTTCACCGGAGATGTTTGAGGGATTTCGTGAATTGAAGAATTTTCTCTACCAACGATATTATTCAGCTCCAGCGGTCAAAGAAGCGACCGAAGAAGGACAACGAATTATTTCGCATGTGTTTGATTATTTTATGGCGCACCCGGAGAAATTACCGGAATATTTGCAAAAGACAGATGCTTCTACGGAGGCAAAAGTGTGTGACTATATTGCAGGAATGACAGATCGGTTTGTGCGAAAACTTTGGGAGGATCTAAAAAAATAGGGAGCGCTTGTGGCGGGCGCCCCCTGAGTTTTGAAAAAATACGTCATTCTTTCATTTCGCCGTGACTATCTTTTCATTTTTCTCATGCGATCTTTGATCTTTTTCATGCTTTTTACACCTCCTTTCGATCTTTAAATGTTATTACTTTTGGCAATGATTGGACTAGTCAAATGTTATTAAAAACATAGTAGACCTCCTTTTTTAAATTAAACAGCATGTGCGGCTTGGCGAGCCGTACGTCCTGCCTTCTTTTTTGAAAACAAAACGTGCGACTCGATCTTGAATGACTGATTTTTCAAAGAATGAGTCGGAAAGGTTCGTATCATTATTGATCGAACGATTTCACAAGTTATTTTTTATTTTATTTGAGTTTGTTTGTCAATTTGGTTTTTGTGATTAAAAATTTGACGTTTCCGTAAAAAAAGAAAAGAATTTGTGTGATTTATTTTTTAATTGTGTCAAAAAATGAAGATTTCATTCAAAGCAGATTTCAAAGATTGGTGTGAGAAAAATCGATGGACACCGTCAACATTGGCAGAAAAGTTGGGTGTGCAACGACAATCTGTGCACAACTGGATGAGTGAATCTTCTGTGCCAAAGAATTCAGAGGTCATTACGCGATTATTTGCTTTGGGGGGAGATGACTTGATTGCATTTGAAAATCCTGAAGATCGACCCAATATGCCGAAGAAACATCAGTTTTTTGAGGTCGAGGGAGGATACCGTTTGGATGGAGAGATCCGTATATCTGGAGCAAAAAATGCGGCATTGCCGATGCTCTGTGCGGCATTACTCACGCCAGAAAAATGTATTTTTCATGATGTTCCGGCAATCTCAGATATAGAGGTTTTGCTGGATATTTTCCGGATCTTGGGGGCGACAGTGGAGCGGGATTTTGAAAATAAAAAGGTTTCTATTGAGGCAAAAAATATTGATCCGACGAAACTCAAAAATTGTCCGTTAGCTCGGAAAATGCGGGCGTCTATCTTGATGCTCGGGCCGCTTTTGGCGCGATTTGGTTCTGTGGATATTCCACTTCCGGGAGGATGTGTGATTGGGGCTCGTCCGAATTCTGCACATTTAGATGCTTTCTCTGCCCTCGGGGTGGCGATAGATTCGGATGACCAACATATTGATCTTAATTTTGAGCGAAAGACCTTTTTGTCGAAACGGGTGCTTTTTTCAGAAGCTTCTGTAACCGCGACGGAAAATTTGGCGATTTTTTGTGCAGGTGTGGCGGATGAGGCCGAGCTTTTCTTTACGGCGGCAGAGGCGCATGTAGTGGCGACGACGAAAATGTTGGAGCAAATGGGAGCAAAAATTGATGGAATTGGAACGCATTCCTTAAAGATTCGGGGAACAAAAAAATTACAGGGAGGAGAGTTTACGATCCCGGCGGATGATCTTTTGGTGGGGACGTATGCGATTGCAAGTGTGTTAACGGGAGGAGATTTGTTGATCAAAAATGTTGATCATAGGACTTTGTTAAGCTTTTATGGTTTGTTTGAGAGGGCGGGAGCGAATTTTGAAATGTTATCAGACAGTCTGCGTGTATTGCCGTCACCAGTACTTCGATCTATCCCAAAGTTGCAAACAGCTATTTTTCCAGGATTCTCTACGGATTTACAGTCTCCGTTTGGGGTTCTTTTGACGCAGTGTCAGGGAGAATCTCTGGTTTTTGAAACGCTTTTTGAGAACCGTCTGACCTACTTGATGGAGCTTGAAAAAATGGGCGCAAATGTGAAAATCCTCAATCCTCATCAGGCAAAAATTACCGGAAAAACTCGGCTTCAAGGGGCATCGGTGCAAAGTTGGGATTTGCGAGCGGGGGCCGCAATGGTGCTCGCGGGACTTGTGGCAGAGGGGATTACGCGGATTTCGAATGTGAATTATATCGATCGGGGATACGAAAATTTCCCAGAAAATTTGGTGAGTTTGGGGGCGAAGATTGTTCGATCGGAATAGGTGTCTATAACACCTCTTGCTCCTCTTAAACTAAGAGGGGAAATGTTATGTTGAGGATTTTTTGGAAGGCGATGTTCTATAACTTCGCCTGACCTGAAAAGTTAAATAATATCCTCATTAATTCGTTTTATCTTTCACTCACAAATGCAACAATATTGGAACTCTATATTTATCGAAAAAACTTTTTGACAGATATCAAAAAGCTATTATACTTCGTCCGATTTAAATTGTTCATTCTATGGCACACAAGAAAGCCGGTGGTAGTTCGAAAAACGGTCGAGATTCCAACGCCAAGCGGCGTGGCGTCAAACGATTTGGTGGCCACGCAGTATCTGCGGGAGAAGTTATTGTCCGACAAAAAGGGACAAAATTCCGAGCAGGTGAAGGTGTAGGTATTGGTCGAGACTTTACTCTTTATGCAGAAAAAGACGGAAAAGTTGTTTATGCAGAAAAAGCAATCACTCGATTCGATGGACGACGATACGAACGAGTATTCGTAAGCGTTGCTTAGTTTTTCTTTCCAAAGTATTTTATAAGCTCTTCCTTCGGGAGGAGCTTTTTTTGATGTTTTTGGTTTTTTCGTGCTAAAATCAAATACATTTTTGATTTCTCAGGATGACAAAAACAGAAAAAAACAATTCCGGATCCCCAAAATCTTCTCTTGATGAGTTGAAATCTCAGTTTGAAAAGGCGAAGGAAGTCTTTAATAAAAACTTCAATACCTATAATGACCTGGGTGTGAAGATGTCCCAAATGGCGGAAAAGCTTGGGCTCAAAGGGGAGGATTTAGATTCTTTTTTGGGAAAACTGACGGAAGAAGAGAAAAAGCTTTTTATGCAGTTTGAATCTTTGGGAGTGATTTCAGATGCTGATTATGTAGATCCTTTTGTTTCTGTGTATCCACAACAACAAGCCCAGAATGATCCGAATATCTACCAAGATCTCATCGATGCTTATAAAACATTAAATACAGAATATCCCGATTTCATTAAATGGGAAAAGTCTGTCATCAAGAAACTAGAAGCTTTGAAAAAGTAGGTACGGGATTGTATTTGAAAAATAAAACGGGATAGGCATAATAGGTGAGCATTTTAGCTTTACGTATGAAATTTCTTCGCAACTCAAAATTCCAGACGGTCGGTTCTACATTCTGTTTTTTTTCAGAAGGCGGGGCGGAGGGATTGGATGATCTTTTGATGGGGAAT
>JBNKLH010000117.1:0-3605 GCA_050292255.1 Candidatus Altimarinota bacterium
AATACAGCGACAAAGTTGGAACCTATGTACACAGCCCTGGGCCACACCTCCATATTGGATTGAAAGGAGAACGAGTCGGAAAAATCTCAAATGACGACCGGGAAAAAATGATCGCTTCATATCACGATCATAACGAAGAAACTCACGAACACACGGCCTAACCCGCCATCACGGCCAAAAGCGCATCACGATCATCATCGTCCGCAATTTTGTTGCGGCCAGTTTTTCCACATTTTTTGCACACAAACTGAATCGAATGCATCTCTCCCCGGGATAACTCTATCCCCATAGGCTTCAATATACCGCCACATCCAGAAGACCTATCGCCCGGAAAGTTATCCACATGTTTGGAATGTAAACATTTCCGACAGTGGTTTCGACACGTTTTCGGTGCCGGTGGGTTTTCATGACCACAGACTTCACAGATGAATGAATCGTTATTGATAATGAATTTTTGGGACATAATTTACATTTATAACCCTTCCAAACCTTCCCTTAAATTAAGGGCAGGCTTTTTGCTTTCCCCTCTCTTGGTTCAAGGGAGGGGCTAGGGGTGGGTTCTTAAAGAACAGTTGAATATTAAAGCCAAAATGCTAAATTTCAAAGGAATGGCATTCAAACTGCTCAACGTTCGTATCGATTCGCTTTCTCCTACCGAGATTGAAAACGAATTCCGCAATAAACTCGAAGAAAAAGGCTTCGCTCATATCGCGACCGTAAATCCTGAGTTTTTGGTAGAGGCTCATCAAAACAAAGCTTTTCGAGAGATTTTAAATAAAACAGTCCTTAATATTTGTGATGGAGCCGGTATTTCGACATGGGCAAAATGGTTATATCGAAAAAACATCGTTCGTATTCCGGGAGTAGAAGTCGCAGAAATGCTTTGTAGTATCGCAGAAAAAGAAGGAAAATCTGTCTACTTTCTGGGTGGATTTGGAGTAGCAGAGACCGCGGCCAATCAGATGAAAAAGAAATATTCAAATCTAAAAATAGCGGGAACTGAAGACGGAAACCCAGCAGAGTGTTCACAAAAATTACTCAAATCAAAACCCGACATCATTTTTGTCGCTTTTGGAGCTCCCAAACAAGAACTCTGGATCCAAAAATATGCAAAAGAAACGGGCGCAAAAATCGCCATTGGAATCGGCGGAACGTTCGATTTTTGGGCTGGGAAAATCCCACGAGCACCCCAATGGATGCGAGATCTCGGTATTGAATGGCTATACCGATTTTCCCAAGAACCCCAAAAACGCGCCAAGCGAATAGCTCGGGCGGTTTTTACCTTTTCATGGTTGGTATGGGATGAGTTTCTAGACCAGAAGTTTAAAAACTAATTCCACGCACTCTCAAATTCATCGATCAATTCTTCTTCTTGTTTTGATTCTTGGGCTTCGTGAGCCTTTTCTTCTGCTTCTAATCGAGCTTTTTCTTCTGCTCGTTTTCGCGCCATTTCTTCATTTCGTTTCTGAATTTCTTCCGGAGACAATTGCGGTTTTTGCGGTTCGTTTCCGTATTTAGCTTCGATTTCAGCTAATTTTTGTCGTTCTCGTACCAAAATTCCACGCAACTTTTCCAACTGTTCCATGTTCATCACTTCCGTGAGATTGAACCAGTATTGTCGCTCACTGTCTTTCATAGACTCTGATCGCATAACCAAATCGATCAATTGTTGATCTTGTTCAAACAATGTCTTTGGAATCTCAAAATCCATAATGGTTTTCCCGGTTGGAGTTTTGAGGGCATTCACATCAACTTTTGTTGGAAACATCGCTGGATCCAATGCCGTACCAGTGGTAGCGGGCTGTTGTGTCTGTGGTTGAGCAGTAGTTGTTGTCATCGTGGTATTATATCAAATTTTTTAATGATTGTCACGAGGAATTAGTCCTCATTAAGTTTTTCTTTGTTGTCTTTGAGCCAGGCAAAAAGATCCTCAATATTTGTGAAGGCCAGGTCTTCATTAGAACCAAATCCAAGGCTTCCCCAGAATCCTTCTTCAAAATCAAACTGAATAACCGCATTTCCTTCCTGTGTTTCTTTGGTGATCCACTTGTCCCCTTCTTTTACTTGGTATTCAATTCCTTCTCCGGTTTCTTCTGTAAACCCGCTTCCTTCAAGATGTTCTTCGAGTTTTCCGAGAAGAGAAAATTCTTCTTTCCCAATTGTAGTAGATCCCCAATATGTACTGAGATCAAAGAGGTTTTTCACTTCTGGTTTGAAAGATGATCGTTCCGTATCTACAAATAGGTTTTGAGGAAGTTCTTCCAATTTGATGGCATTATCTCCGGTCGTTTCTACTCGTCCAGAAAGATAACTAAACGCCGGTGGCAAATTATAGTCCACGGCCTCTTCAGCCGCTTGTCCTTCCTCAGCTTCCTCCGGCACATGTGTACTCAATCGTTTTTCATATCCTTTTACGATCTCGCTTTTCGCTTCTTCATCACTAGAGTCTAGAACATTTCCAAAAGCAAATTCTCCGTCTTTGAAGAATGATCCAAAGAGCCGCTTGAACATAAACTTCAATTGTTCAAATACTCCCATATCTTGATTTCCGATCCATTCATCGAACTCCATCGCGGATGGTCCGGTATTTTTTACATATTTTTCATATTTCTTTTCCCATTTAGATCCCCAGTACTCTTCTCCAATTCCTTCCAGTTTATTGATCATTGTATTGAGATCTTCATCTGTCATCGCGTCTCCCTCAACTTTCAAAACACGATAATTTGAATAAATTGCATCAAATGTTGTTTTTGAAAGCACACTCTCTACGCCTTGATCGATAAAATCCTCGTACTCATCCGGATTGAAGTTTCCTGTTTCCAGTTGGGCTTCTATTTTCGCAGATAATTCTTTTCCAAAAATGCTATATAAAAATGGATTCTGAGCGAGATGTTCATATTTTGATATAGCCCCTGTACTGGTCGCATTTCCCAACCACTCAGAGGCCTTCGTAAATGTAGAAAAAATTCCTCCTGAATACTGTGGATTTTCTGCCATCGCCGCATCCCGAGCCGCACGTCGTTCTCTTGTTTGCACAGCTTTTAAATTCTCTTCTGCCCAATGTTGTAATTCTGCAAGAACCAGTTCTTTCAATCGTTGTTTAAGCGCTTCTTTCGGATTTTCCTCATTTTGTGCCCGAGCTTCTTCCATCAATACTCCCATTCCTCCCGCTTTTTGAACGGTTGGAGTATCATTCAAACTATTCAAGAATCCTCTGAGATTTGAATCAATGGCCGCAAAAGCAGTCGTTTTCTCAAAATTACTTCGATTAGTATTTTGAATTTCCAATCGCTTTTTATGCTCTTCTGTCATTGTCTGAGTCGACAATTCTACATTTGCAATCCCCGCTCGCTTGAATTCTACGTTAATAATCTGACTATATTCCGCAAAAGTGGGTTCTTTTTCTCCCGCCTTTGCTCGTTTCACAAGTTGCTTAATAACATTTTCAGCTCCAGATTGAAGCTTTTTCTGATCCCGGATCATATCGATCTGTCCTGGAGTGAAGTACGGATTCAGCGAAATGATCAGGTTCGCAGCCGCAGCTGGGATCATTGCGTCAGGAAGTGTTTTCAAAGATTCATAATTCACACCCAAAATCGCAGTGG
>JBNKLH010000118.1:0-3580 GCA_050292255.1 Candidatus Altimarinota bacterium
TCATTTCAATTTCTCCCCACTTCTGCAGGAAGCATTTCCCAATCGTGGAAAAATTTTCGTGGAACCCCGGTGACTCACTATTCCAATAGGTTTTTATTCAAAGTCATGTTGGGGTGAGAACGGAAATTTTGTTACGTTTTGGGATTGATTCCGAAGAACAGGGGCCGCCTTTTTGGGTTCGTTTTTGGCGGAGCAAAAAGGAACAAAAATGTTCTCAAAAGAATTTTGTTTTTCTACAACATTTACAACAAAACTCTTTACAAATGAACTAATTTCTTGTACATTCGCGCCCTATTAAATCATCCCACCTACCTTGAACTCTGAAATACCTTTCCACGACTTGGGTCTCAGCCCAGAACTCCTTGAAACCATTGAAAAAAAAGGCTTCGAGAAAGCCAGTGAAATCCAAGCTAAAGCGATTCCTCTCATATTGGAAAATAAACGAGACCTCGTCGGTATCGCCCAAACGGGAACGGGAAAAACAGCCGCATTTGGTCTCCCAATGATGGATCTCATCTCAACGGATAATACACATGTCAAAACGATTATCCTGGCTCCAACCCGAGAGCTCGCTCTTCAAGTCACCAAAGAATTGGATTTCTTTAAGGGAGCAAAAAAACTCAAAACACTCACGGTTTATGGAGGGCAACCCATCAGCTACCAAATCAAAGACCTCAAACGAGGGATTGATATCGTCGTAGGAACGCCCGGTCGTGTATTGGACTTGATAAATCGGGGAGTGCTACATTTGGATAAGATTGAATTCTTTGTGCTGGATGAAGCCGATGAAATGCTCAAAATGGGATTCATCGACGATATGGAACTCATCCTCCAAAAAACACCGAAAAACAAACGAACACTCCTTTTTTCTGCCACTATGCCACCACGGATCAAATCCCTGCTCCCAAAATACATGCAGGATCCGGTCACCGTGGAGGTCAAACGAACAGAAGACAGCCGAGCCAATATCGAACAGATCTACCACATCGTTCGACTTCACAGCAAATTCGAGGTCATCAAGAATATTATTGAACTTGCAGACAACTTTCACGGAATTATTTTTGCTCAGACCAAAGCCGCAGTGGATGAATTAACCAATAAATTTCATCAGGAAAAAATGGATGTGAACTGTATCCATGGAGACATCCAACAATCCGCTCGAGAAAAAATTCTTCAAAGCTTCCGAGACCGAAAGATTAATATTTTGGTCGCCACCGATGTCGCCGCACGAGGGATTGACGTCAAAGACCTTACACACGTGATCAACCATTCTCTTCCTCGAGAAATGGATTCTTATACACACCGAATCGGACGGACTGGTCGAGCCGGAAAAACCGGAATCGCCATCAGTCTCATCGATCCAAGAGAAGAGTACAAAATCCGACAAATCCAAAAATTCACAGGAAGCACCATTACCTTCAAACCATTGCCAAACCAACACGATGTCGCATTGAGACGCCAAGAACGAATGTTTGAAAATCTGGAGGAAATTCTCAACAACAAGGACACCTCATACTACGCCAAAGCAAGTAAGAAACTCATTGAAACCTTTGGAGATATACATCTTGTCTCCGCACTTCTTTATCAACTGAATGGAGGCCTCCCCGCAAAACCGGAGAAAGAACCCGCACGAGACCGAGGAGGAAGAGGTGACCGAAGAGACCGAAATGAAGAACGACGCCCTCGACGAGATAGCGACCGACGAAGTTCTAGTCGATCCGGAGACCGATCCCGAGACGACCGACGAAAAAGCTATCGAAATCGAGACGATGAACGGAAACCAACTCAACGGAAATCTTCTCGCAAAAACAATCCATCACTCCCATGGGACACATCAGAAAAAGCTTCTGAACGACCGAAAACCAAACGTTCAAAAGAACGGAAACCAAAAAACCGAGGACGAAAACGACGAGAACGGTAATAAGAAAGATTCCATTTCTGTTGCCTATTGGAGCGAAGCAAAAACGAATCTTTGCAGAAGTCGTAAAAATTTGCACGGAAGACAAAAGTCTCTAGAAAGTGAGATTTGTAAATTTTAGACTTCAAGAAGTTTTCGTTTCTGAGTGGAAATCCAGCAACGAGCTTTTTTGGTACTTTTTTGGCGGGCAAAAAAGTACGGAAAATAAGTATAAAATATTAAGTTTTTGTAAGATACGCCCGTGTCAGCTCTTTTGATCGCTCCACCCCAGGCTGATTAAAAGCATCTATTTCGAGAAATTCACCGAGAAAAGCGGTCGCTCCCTCGAAAAGCATAAATAGAGCCCCGAGTGTTTCCTCTGAAATAGAATCAATTGAAATGCTCAGATTTGGCCGTTTCTTTTCGGTGAGGGAAGCACGTGTCCCAGCTAATTCTGTATTTAAGAGTTTTCCAAAGGAGACTTTCTTAAGAAAGGCTGTATTTTTGTGATCTGAGACAACCGGAATGTCCATATCCTTTCTAAATTTTTGAACCTCAACAAAGAGAATCAATTTGTCATTTGGCCCCTCCGCAAAAAGCTGGAGCTGAGAATGCTGATCCGTCGCTCCCGTCGAGCCAATAGGCGTAAATCCTTTCCCCTCCTTTCCAGTAGATTCTGCCAAAAGCTGGGCAAACCAAGCAGAAACAGAACGGAGTTTGGTAGAATATGGCATCAACACATGTGTATTTTTTTGTGTCAGAAATTGTGCAGCCGCAAGCTGAAAACTTAAATTTTGATCAAAATCTGTACTCATAAATAATTGAGCCATTTCCTCTCCTCCATCGAGCAATGCATCCACATCCCAGCCCATAAGTGCGGCTGGAAGCAATCCCACAGAGGTCAAGACGGAAAAACGCCCGCCCACATTTTCAGGCACACTAAATCGAGTCAGTTTGTGTGTATCGACTCCTAATCTGAGAAATCCCGTCTCACCCGTGATCACGACGAAATGATCTTTCATCATCAATCCTGCATCTGATACGATTTTTTGGAAATACAAATATTGAGAAAGAGTCTCCGCTGTCCCTCCGGATTTGGAGATAACGACAAAAAGTGTCCGCTTGAGATCAAGAGAATCTGAAATATCCGAAATCACTTCCGGATCTACATTTTCAAGGACGTGGAGTCGTGGTTTCTGTGGGATAAATGAACCCAATGCGTCCCGTAGAGCGATTGTCCCAAGTGCGGAACCTCCAATCCCGCAGATCACGATATCGTCATATTTTCCTTTCACAGAAGCAGAAAATTCTTTGATACGATCAACTTCTGCCAAAAAAGATTCATCCGAAAAAATCTGATAAAACCCCTGATCTTTCTGTTGGATATTTTCCAAAAATCCCGCCAATCGATCCCCCGCCTGTTCAAATTCAGATCTCGTCAATGTCCCTTCGCAGAAAACGTTTTCGAAATCAATTTGAATCATGGACGTAAAAAATAAGTCAGCATAAAGCTAACACAAAAATGTTCGGTTTGAAACCACAATTAAGCCGCAATCTTCATCTTTTCTTCCTCCCCTTCTTCCGGATCTGGAACATGAATAGGATCTATATAAACGATATCAATTACTAATCTTCGATAATTCTCCTCCAAAAATTGGACCACCCTCTCATATTCGACCTCCA
>JBNKLH010000119.1:0-3557 GCA_050292255.1 Candidatus Altimarinota bacterium
ATACCTTAAAATAAGCTTTTTTTCAAGATTTTTCCTGGTTTTTGAAGCAGTTTTTAGAGTTGCCAAAAAATGGATTCTCTAGTAGTTTTTCCGAGCAGACACTAAACGACATATAGTCATGCTTTTTATAGATAATCTTTCTGCTTCTATTGATGAGAAGCGGATACTCAAGAGACTTCATTTGGAAGTCGGTTCTGGTGAATTTCATGTGATATTGGGACCGAATGGAGCCGGGAAGTCTACTCTTGGGCGGGCATTGTTGGGGGATCCCCAGGTAGAAGTGACCTCGGGGAATGTGGAGTTTTTTGATCAGAAAAACTTTCAGGATTTGCCAACTTCAGAACGAGCGAAGGCGGGTTTTTTCCTCAGCTTTCAACATCCACCGGCGATAGATGGAGTGAGTGCAAAGGAGTTTCTCTTTGCGGCCAAAAAATCATTGGATCCGGATTTTGCCTCTAGTTTTCGATTTGGGAAATCTCTGCAAAAGAATCTCACGTCGGTTCATCTCAAAGAAGAATTTATCGATCGAGAAGTAAATAAAGGAGCCTCTGGAGGAGAGCGAAAAAAGATGGAGATCGCGTCGCTCTTGTCTCTTGATCCCAAACTGGCCTTCTTGGATGAAATTGATTCGGGGCTTGATATTGATGCGATGAAAGCGATTGGATCCTCTCTGTGGGACTTTATGCAAACGGGGGATCGATCGATTGTGTTGGTTTCTCATACAGACCGATTTTTACGAGAAGTGGCACCAACACATGTCCATGTGCTTTGTAGCGGGACCATTGTGAAATCCGGAGGACCCGAATTAATCGATCAAGTACATTCAGAAGGATACTGTCCGTTTATGGATATGTGTAAAAAATAGTGAGGATGAGTATAGATTACAACGAAATAACGCATTTGGATTTGGATCATGCGGATTCGCAGGATTATGCGAAGAATGTTCAACGAGGCCTGAATAAAGAAATTGTTCAAAAAATATCTCAAGATAAAAATGAACCTGCTTGGATGCTGGATATTCGATTGAAAGCATTAGATGCATTTAACAAAATGCCGATGCCAGCCTGGGGGCCCAATTTAGACGGGTTGGATCTGTCGAAGATTAAATACTTTGCTTCTGCGAGTGATACCAAAAATGCGAAAACGTGGGACGATGTGGATCCAGAGATCAAACGAACCTTTGAACGATTAAAAATTCCAGAAGCTGAACGAGCGGTCTTGGCTGGAGTGGGAGCGCAATACGACAGTGATAATGTCTACCACAATTTGAAAAAAGAATGGGAGGAGATGGGCGTCTTATTCGAAGACTTTGATATTGCGGTTCAGAAATATCCGGAAATTGTTCGGGAATATTTTACGAAATGTGTTCCGATCACGGATCATAAATTTGCGGCACTTCATTACGCGGTGACGTCGGGCGGAACCTTTCTCTATATCCCGAAAGGCGTTGAAATTACCCAACCGCTTCAGGCGTATTTCCGAATGAATGCGATGAACGGGGGACAGTTTGAGCACACGTTGATCATTATTGAGGAAGGAGCGAAGGGGCACTATATAGAAGGATGTTCGGCTCCGAAATTTGGGAGTGAAAGTTTGCACGCGGGATGTGTAGAGATTTTTGTGAAAGAGGGTGCCGAGTTTCGATATTCTTCGGTTGAAAACTGGTCCAAGGATACTTTTAACTTGAATACAAAAAGAGCTCTTGTTCAAAAAAATGGTACAATTGAGTGGGTCGGAGGGAATCTCGGATCTGGGGTAACGATGCTCTATCCGGCGAGTTTTTTGGTGGGGGATAATGCGCGATCAAATTATCTCGGAGTGGCTTTTGCCAATGCCGAACAAAATCAGGACACTGGAGCGAAAACTATCATTATGGGAAAGAATTGTCGAACAAATATTGTATCCAAAAGTTTGTCAAAAGGAGGTGGAATCTCGACCTATCGTGGAATTGTCGATATCAAAAAGACCGCTGAAAATGCAGTTGTGAATGTGGAGTGTGATGCCTTGATGCTAGATAATCAATCGGTGTCTGATACCATTCCGGTGATCAAATGTGAAAACTCTTCTGCGTCCATTACTCACGAGGCAAGTGCTGGGAAGATTTCAGAGGAAGTATTGTTGTACTTTGAAAGTCGGGGACTGGACGAAGAAAAAGCGAAAGGGCTGATCGTGAATGGATTTCTCGATGAGGTGGTTAAGACACTTCCTCTTGAATTTGCGAGTGAGCTGAATCGTCTTATTGAGCTCGAGATGGAAGGATCAATTGGTTGACTTGCTTGGTTCTATTTTATTTCTTTCTGTATTTTGTTTTTTATTGTTTGTTCTTCCTTTGTGATGAGCTTGAACGCTCTGTTGTTTCCAAATTCAATAGATTTTTCTTTATCTTTTTGTGTATCAAAGTGAGCATTGTCTATAAGAGCAATGACTTCTTCTGAATTCTTCCTTCGGAGTGTTCTTTCGGCGAATTCGAGAAATTTCATTTTTTGATATAAAAATTATGAGATCTGTTGATTATACTTGATTTTTCAGGATTTGTAAATTCAATAATTCATTGAAAGGGATGATGGGTTGATAAGGTGATTTTTTGGTCCTTGTTCTGCTAAAAAATGAAATTATTCTGAATTTTTTTTTATATCATATTGTTTGTCTCTATTTTTTGTAAAGAATTTTGAGTTATTTTTCTTTTTTGGTACATTGAATGCCTATTTTACGAATATGAAACTTACGAATCCTGCTGGGAAAAAATCAATCACTCTTCACGCAGGTGAGGAGCAGGTGATTCGTCTGGAGGATTTTGAATCAGGATCTCGAGAATTCACATTAGAAATAGAATTAACCGGAGAGGGGAGTCGGTGTAGTGTCATCGGTCGTGTGAGTTCGAGTGATCAAGAGGTGAAAAACTGGAAAATTATCCAACGATTTTTAGGAAAGAATTGTGTTGGAAATATCGAAATTCATGGGGTTGCAGAAGGGGATTCTCGACTCGAAATAGATGCGAGTGGTGTCCTCGAACAATCTTCTGTCGATGCCGAAGCGCATATTTCTGAAAAAGTTATGCTCTTTGATCGAGCCCGGGCTCGGGCGTTGCCAGTCCTGACTGTGAAGACGGATCAAGTAAAAGCAGCCTCGCATGGAGCGAGTATTGCGCCGGTTGATCCCCAACAAATATTCTATCTCACATCTCGCGGGATTTCAGAACGTGAAGCGGTCGAGATTTTGAGAGAAGGGTTTTTGAAATAGAATTTCTACAAGAAGTCTTTATCAATCTTGGCTCCTTTTGATCTATTGCAATCAAAGCATAAAACTTGGAGGTTGGATTCACTTGTTGCGCCTCCTTTTGCGAGTGGGATTTTGTGATCGATTTCTATGTCTCGATCTAATAGTGCTTTAGAGCATTTTTGACATATTGCATTGTCTCGACGAATTACTCGGATTAACATTTCTCGGGGGATTCTTCTGCGTTGAGATCGGGTGTTGCTTGTTTCTGTAAACCCTTCGCTTACAAAAAAGGCTGGACATAGATGGCCAAATTGGGAGCAGGACATGTATTCTATTGT
>JBNKLH010000120.1:0-3524 GCA_050292255.1 Candidatus Altimarinota bacterium
CTCCGACAGAGTTTGCCCAGTACATGGAAGAGCTGTATCCAGAAGAAAATATAGAAGCCGAGGACATTCCTTTTCAGAGTGGTGAAGATGAAATCATATTAGATGAAGGAAATATCCCCGAAGGAATTGTCGAAGACATGCAAGATGATGGAAAAAGTCCATTCATAGATAGAGCCTCTGATCTCTTGCTCGAAGACGGTGAACCCTTTGATCCGAATGCCCCGATCCCAGCGCTCGGAACAACAGACGAAGAGCTTCCGGCTTTATTCCAAGAAGACAATGCCATCCAAAATGCAGAGGACGGAGTAATAGATTTGGATAATGGAGAAACGACACCCATAGAAGAAGGCACTCTCCAAGAACCTATCGAAGAAGAACCTGTTACGATCGACACAAAAGACATGGAGGCGAACTTATTTGCTTCTGCACCGATAGAAGAAATCCCAGATCAAGACCTCCCAAAATCAGGGGCCGATGAATCAAGTGTTTCTCTGGCTTTCCCGTTTATAGCCTTCTTTATTTTAGGCGGTCTCTTGGCGAGTGCATGGGTGGCATTTCGGAAAAAAAGCTAAGTATCCGAAAACCATTTTCTTTAAAATTTATCAACTGATTCTTTCTCATGACTGAATCATTTGTCTTGAATTTTGGGTCATTTTTTGGTACAATGCTCTGATTTACTTTTTAACCAAATCCAAAAAATGGCTCATCTCGGACACCGTCATCATTACCACTTTTCACCTTTTTCAAACTATGCGAAAAAGTTGGCGTGGAAAAACCTTGCGCTTGATATCACGATGACATTGGTCTTGATGGGAATGTTTTTGGTTCTTGGTTACTTTGCCCGAGAATTTGCATTTGATCTACAAACCAACTTCCTCGGAGCGTAAGCGTTCAAACATGTCTTCGATTGCTTCCTGAGCCAGGGAGTACGAAAATCCTCGACCTGCTAAAAAGGCGAGGATTTTTTGTTTCTGCTCAAATGTATTCTCCGTTTTTTTCGAAACGGTCTTGTATTTCTCTAGAGCCAGATCTATTGCCTTGTTCTTTTCTTGTTGATAAGAAAAAAAACGTTCCAGCATTTCTTCTGCCATTTCTGAATCAATCCCCTTCTCTTTTATTTTCATAAAGATCTTCCGTCTACCCCATCCGGAATATTCGGCCTTTTCCCGAATAAAGTTTTCACAAAATCGGATATCTGATACCCATTCCTTTTCTTGAAATTCTTTGATCACGGTTTCAATTAAATCGAATTCATCCAGAAACTTTTTCTCTAATTTTTCCCGTAATCCAAAAACAGAATATTCACGTTTCCCCAAAAGCCAGAGGGCGTATTTCTTGATCTTCAAAAACAACTCTTCGTTCATCAAAACAATTCTAGCATATCCTTCAAAACCAAGCCTGCATTTCTCCTCTTAGTTTAAGAGGAGCAAGAGGCGTTATAACACAGAAAGAAAAAAAGCAGTTCTTTCGAACCACTTCTTTTCTGTATTGTACCTTTTTATAAAGGGTCGTTGGTTTATTCCACAACCAATGCGTGCCACATTCCGTTGTTGATATCTTGTTCTCGTGGAGAAACGATATCGTACATACCTGGAGCAAGGTTGATGTTGAATTCACGTGTGTAACCAGGTTTTACTTTTCCAAAGTTTGTTACCCCATCAAGTGAGAAATCATGAGTAAAGATCCCGCTGTTGTGTACTACGAAAGTTACGTCTCCTGATGGAACCACATCGTTCAACATGTCTACTTCCCATTCGTACAAGTAAACATATACTTCAGAAGCAGGTGCTTCTGCTCGAGCGGCCATTACTTGGTCGTATACTTTTGCTGGAGTTTCTACGGTCGGTTGTGCAACTGGTGTTGTCGTTGTTACGACAGGAGCTGTTTCAACCACTGGTTGAGTTTCTACTACTGGAGCTACTTCTTCAGTGTTTGCTTCTACTACAGGAGCTGTTTCTTCAACGGCTGGTGTAGTTTCTTCTAGCGCTACTTCTTCTGTCGGAGTTGTTTCCTCTGTAACATTTTCTGTTCCAGGTTCTTCCGTTACTACTTCTACAGCTTCTGTTCCTTCTGGAGTCACAGCTGGTTTGTGGTTTTTGTTCCATTGATTGGCAAAGAACCAAGCACCGGCAACAATAATACCAAGGACAATAAGTCGGTTTACGATTTTCATTTTTAAAAAAGGTTACAAAGAAATCGAAGAGAAAATAAAACAACTTTTCAAACAATGCAAATTATTTCTTAGGTTTTTTCTGGATTTATGTTGAAGTGATATTCCAAAAAAAGAACCCGCTCAGAACGGGTTCTCTTTGATTATAGACAAGATAAAAAGATTATTTTTCTTCGTCTTTTCCTTCTTCAAATTCGGCTTCTTTGATTTCTTCTTCGTGTTTGATTTCGGCATCTTGTTCTCCCTTGGCGGCTTCTGGATCTACTCCAAGTTCGTGCATTTTTCGTCCGAGATCCATCAACGCCTTTTCTAATTTTTCAGCCGCAGATTTAATGTCTTCTGCAGAGGCTTCTCCATTTTCAAGCACTTTCTTTGCTTCTGGAAGTTCATTATTGAGCGCTTCGATTTCAGATTTGAGTTCGTCTTTCTTGAGATCGATCGCTTCTCGAACAGTCTTTTCACATTGGTAGACCATAGAGTCCAAGTGATTTCGAGCTTCTACGGCTTCTTTTCGTTCTTTATCTTTTGAAGCATTTTCTTCGGCTTCCTTTTGCATCTTTGCAATTTCATCGTCGCTGATTCCACTTGATCCTTCGATCCGGAGATCTTGTTTCTTTCCGGTAGATTTATCCATTCCGGTTACGTGGAGGATTCCGTTTGCATCGATGTCGAAGGTTACTTCGATTTGAGGTACTCCTCGTGGAGCTGGTGGAATTCCGTCTAGAATAAATTGCCCAAGAGATTTGTTATCTGCGGCCATTTCTCGTTCTCCTTGGAGGACGTGGATTTGTACTTTGTCTTGGTTGTCTGCATAAGTAGAGAATACTTGTGACTTCTTCGTTGGGATCGTGGTGTTTCGTTCGATCATAGGTGTTCGGATCCCACCGGCGGTTTCGATCCCCAAAGTCAATGGCGTCACATCGAGCAAGAGAACGTCCTGCACATCTCCTTGTAACACTCCTCCTTGGATCGCTGCCCCGAGAGCCACGACTTCATCCGGATTTTGGGATGAGTTTACGGCTTTTCCAAAAAACTCTTCTACCTTCTTTTGTACCAATGGCATTCGGGTCATCCCTCCCACCAAGATGATTTCATCAATATCTGAATTTGAAAGCTTTGCGTCTTTCAACACTTTTTTACAAGGCTCAAGTGACTTATCAATCAATTTTTCTGCCAACTGCTCGTATTTGGCCCGTGTGATTTTTTCGTTCAGGTGCAATGGTCCAGCGGGTCCAACAGTTACGTACATGAGATTGATATCTACCTCTTGTGTTGTAGATAGTTCTTTTTTTGCTTTTTCGGCTTCTTCTTTTACCCGTTGCATCGCGATCGGGTCTTTTTTGAGATCAACGTT
>JBNKLH010000121.1:0-3431 GCA_050292255.1 Candidatus Altimarinota bacterium
GGAGACGAACTTCCGACTGGAGTGTTGAAAAAAGTAGTCGTTGAAGTAGCGCAATTGCGACACCTAGAAGCCGGAGACAAAATGGCCGGACGACACGGGAACAAAGGGGTTATCTCACGAATCGTTCCTGCAGAAGACATGCCATATACAGCAGAAGGGACACCAGTAGATATCATCCTCAACCCACTCGGGGTATCCAGCCGTATGAACATCGGACAAGTTCTCGAAACACACCTCGGGATCGCAGCCCAAAAAATGGGAATCAAACTCGCGACTCCAATCTTGAACGGTATTACAAACGAACAAATCCAAGAATTCTTGCGAGAAAACAATCTCCCAGATGACGGAAAACAACAATTGTACGATGGGAAAACCGGTGAACCATTTGATCACAAAACAGTTGTGGGAATCAACTACATGATGAAATTGATCCACATGGTGGAAGACAAAATCCACGCACGTTCTGTGGGACCTTACTCTCTCGTGACACAACAACCGTTCGGAGGGAAAGCTCAAAACGGAGGACAACGTTTCGGAGAAATGGAGGTGTGGGCACTCGAAGCTCACGGAGCCTCATACACATTGCAAGAAATGTTGACCATCAAATCAGACGACGTGCAAGGACGTTCAAAAGCCTACGAAGCGATCGTAAAAAACGACAAAATCGAGGTCATGCACACACCAGAATCATTCAACGTGTTGGTAAAAGAATTGATGGCTCTCGGTCTCAAAGTAAACCTTGAAAAAGACGGAGAAATGCTCGAAACAGCGGTAACGAATCCTGAACTCAAAAAAATGGAAGAAGAAGCAGAACGAGAAAAACTCGCTCGAGACCACGAAATGATCGAAGACACAGAAGACTTTTCAGAAGGAGTGGAAGATTCTGATGATGACGACCTTTCTATGGATGGAGAAGATACAGGGATCGAAGAAGAAATGGCAGGAGAACCCAATATTGACGACGAAGATTATCGAGAAGAAGACGAAGAATAAGCCTATGTAAAAAAAGAGGCGTTGCTACGGCAACGTCTCTTTTTTTTTCGCGCGTGTCATATAATGGCTATTATACGGCCTTGCCAAGGCTGAAAAACGGGTTCGATTCCCGTCACGCGCTCCATCGTCGGAATCCACTTCGGGTATTCCGATTTTTTTATTTTACAAAAAAATCTGCACTCCTTCGTGATTCCTCCTCTCCCCCTTCAAAGCTTCGCTTTGTGGGGTCCCCACTTTTTTGTAGACAAATTCTCAATAATCCTTATCTATAACGCGTTATGAAAAAAAGAAACTCAGCTCCTTCAGAAAAGCATCTCGTATTTTTACAAGAAAACGAAAACTTCACGACACTCACCGCAGAGCAAAGAGTAAATATTTTCAAGGCTATTTTGCATACAAACGCAGAGACACCTTACACTTTAGCCAAAAGCAAAATACGACTGGCCGTCGGACTAACGATTTCACCTCAACACAAAGAATCACTCCACAACTTCCTTTCTCAGACAAAATTCTGGGACTTTATTGATTATGAAAAAAGTCTCATAAACCGGTTGGAAGCATTGACCCAGAAGTAAGTAAAAAAAGGGGGCGGAGGGATTCTCTTACGTGCTCTCCCGCTCTGCGGGATGCGCGGTCGAGCGATTTGGCATCCTCTCTTTGTTCGGTGCAAATCGTCGAACCCCTTTAGGTTCTCATCCCTCATCTGCTTCGCGGACAAAGAAAAAAGACTGAACACGTTGTGTCCACTCTTTTTCCTTGGCTGGGGCGGAGGGATTCGAACCCCCGAATGACGGGACCAGAACCCGTTGCCTTACCACTTGGCGACGCCCCATCGTCGATGAGGACTACATGCATCCAGTAGTTCGCTATCACGAAAGACTTCCTGCGTTTCGTCTCATCTCCTCTTTCCCAAAAACGCGCGCTTCGCTCTCCGCCTTTTCGGGAGACTCTATTTGGGAACTCGAAGGAAATGATATTCAAACCAGCTCCGAAGTCAATTTCAGAAAATACAATCGAAAAGAATTCCACTACCTTTTATTCAGACAATAATCTTTGGGTCGCAAATTGGATCAATTTTTCGTGAATGGTAGATGTTTTATGATACTGAAAAATTTTCTCCTGCACTTTTACAGGAAAAATATTCCGAATATCGTTCACATATAAATTTCCATCCCGAGGAGTGATATGAGACATTTTACGATAATCATAAAACGAAAGAATATTTGGATAATCGATCAGGGCTGGTCCAGACATCCCACTTTCTTCTACTAATTTATTTTCTTGCACGACAAATTCACTACAACGAACCCACAATGATAAGGGGAAAAGATCTTCCTCATTTCCCAAATTTTCATATACACAAATATTTTGACCATTCACTACCGTTTTCCATGCAAAATCGCTTTCTGATTCCAAGTACGAGGTAATAAAGTCTTCCCGCGTAATAGTCCCGTCATTTTTCTTCACCGATTCAGGCTTCAATTCTATTGGCGTATCCGAAAACCGTACGGTTTGCTTCTTTTCATAGTCATTAAAAAATCTCCGCCAGGTTACATTCGCCCCTTTGTCATAAAACACTTCAACCGTAGCATAAGGAATTCCTCCCCAAAGGTATGATTCTGTCATAAAAACTCCATCACTCGATTTCGTAATAACCATTTCCACGATGAATATCTTTTCAATAGGATTATCCAAAATTTGGCGGGCAATATTTTTTGCATACGAAACATCCTGTTTTGATACCTCTGGAATATCCCGAAGAATCCATTTGGGAAGATATATTCCCAAAACAAAAACAACCAAAACGGATAAACAAATATAAACTCCTTTTTTCATATTCGCACTATACCACAAAATTTTTTTCTATCACAAAAGCATCATTATCCCCTCAAAATCCGCACACCCCTCGTCCCCACAAATAACAAAATCAAACTCAACACAATCCCGCTACTCGCCGGAATATCAAGATAAAAAGAACTCAAAATTCCCATGAGAACCGCAAAAAGGTTCATCAGTATGCTCATCCCCACGCTCCCTCGAAAACTCCGACACAATGGATGTGCAATCAATACCGGAATCACCAACAAAGCCCCGATCAATAATCCCCCAATAACCTTCAACCCAATCCCCACAATCAAGGCAATCAAAATCATAAAAACAATTTCATAAAAAGTCTTGAAGGACTTTGTCTGTAAAAAATCACGATCAAACACCAACGTGAGAAATGGTCGCCAAAACCAAATCAATGCCCCCACGATAACAAGGTTCAGTACGATAAATCCATACATCTCCACCTGACTAATCGTCAAAATCGAACCAAACAAATACGTATCCAAAGAGATAGGGTTATTTTTATTGAGGTGAGCAAAAAGCAACGCCACCGCCAATCCCCCCGTCAACAATAACATTGAAAAGGCTTCCGGTGCCTGAACGCGACT
>JBNKLH010000122.1:0-3429 GCA_050292255.1 Candidatus Altimarinota bacterium
TGATAGAACAGGAATTGCCCCAAAAAATGTAAAACAAAAAACCGAACGGCTATTATATAGTTCGTTCGGTTCTTTGATATGGGAAAATAAAACAATTATTTCTTAGCCTTTCGTCGTCGTTCAAAAATGATCCAGAATGGAATCCCTACGAGTAACATAGCGAGTCCATCCACCATGTTTTCTTTTTTGTTTCGTTCAAATCGAAGTCGATTTTCTTCCTGTCGATCGGCTTTACACTGTTCCACTTCTTCAGGAGTCCGTTCATAAGGTTTGGAAATCTCTCCAGCCGCTACTGGTTTGGTTCGGTTGTGATCGTATCGGCATTCATCAATTGTTACGACCTGGTATTCTTCACTTTGAAATTGGAAGACATAAAGTTTGAGGGTTGCATTGATAAGCATTACTCCTCCAACGGCCGTGAGGACAATCCCCGTAATCGCTCCACCGAAGGTGATGAGTTCTCGAAGCCAAGGTAATTTTTCAGTCATTTTTTTGTTTTTAAGAAAGTACTCACATTATAGAGAACTTCAAAAAAAGAGACACCATTTCTGGTATCTCTTCTATTATTTTCATTCTAGAGATGTTTACGCTTCAGAAACATCGAGTTTAATTCCGGCACCCATTGTTGCGTTGATAGTTGCATTTTCGATGTATGTTCCTTTCACCGCAGCAGGTTTTGCTGCTTTAACCGCATCGATCAATGCTTTGAGGTTTTCTTCGAGTTTGGCTTCTCCAAAAGAAAGTTTTCCAAAGATTGTGTGGATGATTCCATTTTTATCATTTCGGAATTCGATTCGTCCAGCTGCGAGTTCTTTTACGGCTTTCTCCACATCAGGAGTAACCGTTCCCGCTTTTGGGTTTGGCATCAATCCTTTTGGTCCGAGAACACGCGCTACTTTTGCCAAGTGTCGCATCATTCCTGGTGTCGCTACCGCTACGTCGAAATCTGTCCATCCTTTTGATACTTTTTCGATCAAAGCCTCATCTCCAGCTTCTACTGCTCCTGCAGCTTTCGCTCCTTTGATGAGATCATCTTCACAGAAAACGGCCACTCGAACAGATTTCCCGGTTCCGTTTGGAAGAGAAATAGTCGTTCGAACCTGTTGATCTGCGTGACGAGGATCAATGTTCAATCGTACGTGCAATTCTGCTGTAGGATCAAACTTTACAGATGAAGTATCGTTCATCAATTTGATTGCTTCTTTCAAAGAGTATGTTTTCTCTTTGTCGATTTTGGTGTATGCACTTTTGAGTGCTTTTGACTGTTTAGCCATGGTAATAAGGGTTAAGTGGTGCAAGCCCCTTCGATAAACTCAGGGTCCCACAAATAAGTGGACGTAAATTAGTTGGACTGTTCGAGTCCCATTCGTTCTGCTGTTCCCATAACGATTTTGACGGCAGCGTCCATATTGTTTGCGTTGAGATCAGGCATTTTTTGTTTCGCAACGTTTTCAAGTTGTTGTCGTGAGATTTTTCCAATTTTTTCTGTATTTGGTCGTCCAGAACCTTTTTGGATTCCAAGTTCTTTTTTGATCAAGTCAGAAGTAATTGGAGTTTTGATCTCCATTTCAAATGATTTGTCTTTGTATACATAACAAACCGCAGGAACAGTAAGTCCTGATGCTTTGAGATCAGCAGTTTTATCGTTGAATTGTGTACAGAAGGCTTGGATGTTTACTCCGTGTTGTCCGAGAATCGGTCCCACAGGTGGTGCTGGTGTCGCACTTCCGGCCTTGAGTTGGATTTTGAATTGTGATACCCAACCTTTCTTTTTTGGTGCCATGATTCGAATGAATTAGTGATTAATAAATGAGCCAGTGGCTCTTTATGAGTGAAGCGTAATAGCCTAAACTTTTGGGACTACTTGATCGAAGTCCAATTCCACAGGAGTTTCTCGGTCGAAGATAGAAACCATAACCGTAACTTTCCCTTTTGCTTTGTTGACCTCTCCAACCAATCCTTCGTAGTTGGCAAACGGTCCTTCTTTGATTTTTACCAAATCTCCTTTTTTCATCTTAACGTCTGCAGTAGGAGTATCTTGTCCCATTCGTCGTTTGATGATCCCAAACTCTTCTGGCAAGATTGGCACGGGGATGTTTCCTGACCCGACAAATCCAGTCACATTTGGTGTGTTTCGTACCACAAACCAAGATGCGTCTGTCACGATCATGTCGATAAGGACATATCCAGAGAAAAGATTTTTCTCCACCACTACTCGTTTTCCGTTCTTGATAGTGGCTACTTTTTCTTTTGGTACCACGACATCAAAAATAAAATCTTGCATGTTCATAGACTCAATACGGTGTTCGAGTGCTCGGTGAACCGTATCCTCAAAACCAGCGTATGTATGGATAGCATACCAATTTCGGCCGGCTGATAAGTCTTGTTTGGACATGTTTGTTTTGAGTTAGTTTTATGAAAAGAAACCCTAGCGACAAACTAGAGAAGGTTGAGAACAGCTTTGTTGAAAATCGCGTCAAGCGCAGTGAGAAGAAATCCTGTGATAAGCATCACAGTCAATACTGTAATCATCGCGTGTGTGGCTTGTTTCTTTGTTGGCCATGTGACAGCGTGAAGTTCGTTGAGTCGGTCTTTGAAATATTTATTCATTCCAATATCGAAAATATGCCGGTCTATTCTCGAGATTTTTATGAATTTGTCAAAAGTTTTACAAGGAAATTCAGGCGTTTTGAAATTCGTTTGCAATACCTATCGAACGGATGCCAATTTTACGAGCTCAAAAATCACTGTTGCTGCCTCTTCCCGCGTAATTGGGTAGTGAGGATTTACACTGTCTGATTTTTCAAAGATTTCTTTGTCTTTGGCAAAAGCAAACACATCTGTAAACCACGTATCCATTGGGACATCTGTGTAGGGGGATTCTGTGGCTTTTGGAATTTCTATTTCTGCGGCACGGAGCGCGATCGTGAGGAATTCTGCTTTGGTAATAGTTTTTCCAGGTTGGAAGCTTCCGTCTGGATATCCTTTGATAAGTCCATTTGCAGCGGCTTTAAGAACGAAATCGGCAAACCATTCATTTCCATTGATATCTGTGAAAGCGACAGCGTCTTCTTTGTTGGACATATCAAAAGCGGCTACGAGCATTTTCACAGCTTCGGCTCGGTTGAGCGTGCCTTCAGGTTGAAAGGTTCCATCGGAATATCCAGTGATAATTTCTTCGTCCTTGAGGTATTTAATAGCCGCGAACGAATCATGAGATCGTGGCACGTCTTCAAAGATTTGAGCTTTCAAGTTGGTTGATTTGATTTTACCGAATTCTCCTTTAGCGATCAGTTTGAATGTGCTGTCTGAGTCTGTCTTTACTGTCAATGTAAGTCCGCCGTTTACGAAGTCTTCTTTTTTCGCAAAAGTAGGGGAGAGCGTAGCCATGTCTCCGAGAGTTGTTTCGAATTCGATGGTATCGCTTTT
>JBNKLH010000123.1:0-3410 GCA_050292255.1 Candidatus Altimarinota bacterium
CATAGAAAATAAATAAAAACACATGCTTGGACTTTCCTCCGCTGCCGCTCGTGAAAAACTCAAAGAATATGGAAAAAATGTTCTGACAGTCAAAAACGCAAATCCCTGGTGGAAAATCCTCTTCTCACAATTTACAGATATCCTCGTGATCATCCTTTTGGTCGCCGCAGGAATTTCTTTCTTTTTAGGAGAACAAACCGATGCCACCGTAATTTCCTTCATCGTTGTACTCAACGCCGCGATTGGATTTATCCAGGAATTTCGGACTGAGAAAACGCTTGAGGCCTTGAAAAAGATGATCCATCCAGAGATCCGAGTCTTTCGGGATGGGAAAGAGGTTTTGCTGGAAACAGAGTATCTGGTTCCAGGAGACGTCGTCATTCTTGGGGAAGGAGACAAAATTCCGGCTGATGGGAAAATGTTGGAATCGAATATGTTAAAAGTAGAAGAGTCTGCTCTCACAGGAGAATCTCTCCCCGTAGAAAAGAAAGAAAAAGAGGAGCTCTTTATGGGAACCTCTGTCGTTCATGGATCCGGAATGTTTGAAGTCACTCTGACGGGAATGCAGACAAAGTTTGGAGAAATCGCCCAGCTCAGTGCGGGAGAAAAACGAACCAAATCGCCTCTGCAGAAAGAACTCATCCGGATCGGAGTCTTCGTGACAAAAGTCACGGCCGTTATCTGTTTGATTCTGTTTGGAGTGGGATTACTGCGAAATCTCAGCCTGATCGACAGCTTGCTCTTTTCTGTATCCGTCGCTATCGCCGCCGTGCCAGAAGGATTACCAACGACGATCACGATTGCCCTCGCATTAGGAGCCACCGTATTAGCCAGAAAAAAAGCCGTTATCAAAAAACTTTCTTCCGTGGAAACATTGGGGGCAGTGACCACTATTTGTTCGGACAAAACCGGAACCCTCACCCGGAACGAAATGACGGTTCGAGAAATTTATCTCCCGGACCGATCTATTTTTGAGGTTAGCGGGGTTGGATACAATCCCCGATTTGGAAAAATTGATTTTATAGGAGGATCCCTTCCTGGGTCTGATAAAGACAATCTTCTTCACAAACTTCTCGAAGTCTGTGGGAAATGTAATGAGGCTAAACTTGAAAAGAAACACGGAAAATATTTCATCCTGGGAGATCCTACTGAAGGAGCTCTTCTGACATTGGTCGAAAAAGCCAAATCAAAATTCACAGGCAAACGAACCAAAATCTTTCCATTCGATTCTGATCGAAAAATGATGTCCATCGTCATGAGCGAAAAGATAAAAAACAAAACTGAACAACGCGTATTGGTAAAAGGATCCCCCGATCATGTCCTTGCTAAATGTACCCACTGGTCAGATGGAAAAAAACTTCATCGCATGACAGCCGACAAACGGGCGCATATTCAGGGGCATTATGAACGTATGGCCCAAAAAGCACTCCGTGTGCTTGCCTTTGCCGGACGAAATCTCACCGCAAAAGAAGAAATCAAATCCGAAAAAGAAGCGGAGAAAAAACTCGTATTTTACGGATTGGTCGGAATGATTGATCCTCCTCGGGAGGAAGTCCGAAAAGCCGTAGACAACTGTATGACCGCTGGAATCCGAGTCATCGTGATTACCGGAGACTTTGGGATCACGGCAGAAGCCGTCGCACAAGAACTGGGAATTATCGCTCCTAACAATGAAGCCATCGTACTCACCGGAGCCGAAGTAAAGAAAATGTCTGATGCAAAACTTTCTAAATTATTGAAATCAAAAAAACATTCTCTCATCTTTGCCCGAAGCCTGCCGGATCAAAAAATGCGTATCGTAAAACTCCTTCAAAAACAGGGAGAAATTGTCGCTATGACCGGAGATGGTGTGAATGATGCCCCAGCACTAAAGGTCGCTGACATTGGAGTCGCGATGGGGATCACCGGAACGGAAGTATCCAAAGAAGCCGCCACAATGATTTTATCCGATGATTCTTTTGCTTCTATCGTTACAGCCGTTGGAGAAGGTCGGCGAATTTATGAAAACTTAAAGAAGTTCGTGTGGTTTATTTTCTCGTGTAATATCGGAGAATTGTTCCTCATTTTTGCCGCGATTATTTTCCAATTCCCACTTCCGCTCACAGCAATATTAATTCTCTGTGTCGACTTGGGAACCGATATTTTGCCAGCCATTGCGCTCGGAGTAGACGGGGCCGAAGACGGTCTTATGAAACGCGCACCACGAGATCCAAATAAACGCCTTATGAATCGACGATTTACAATTGATTTCTTGATCACCGGATGTGTCATCGGAATATCTATTGTGATGGTGTTCCTCTGGACTATTTTCAAAGATGGATGGCATGGAGGAATCTCCATGGAAGGCGATTGGAATCATGCGCAGACGGTGGCATTCACTGCCCTCGTATTTGTCCAATTGATCAATGCTTTCTCTGCCAGATCTGAAAAAACATCTCTTTTCCGACAACGATTCTTTTCCAATCATTTCCTTATCTTGGCCGTGATCACATCCATATTGCTCGTCCTCACTATGATCTATATCCCTACGCTCAACCGACTCCTTGGAACTACTCCGCTCACCGGAATCGACTGGGCAGGCGTGGCACTCGCATCTTTTGCTCCATTGGTATTCATCGAAATACGAAAATGGATTCGTCGTAAAAAATCTCAACTCGCATAAACATGTTTTCTGTTTTTAAAAACCTTCCCTTTGGATCTACACATCTCCGTGATCTTGGACATACCGCGAATCATTTAATCCGAAGCAAACTATGGCTACAGGTTCTTATCGGAATGATAAGCGGGATAACGCTCGGAGTGATCCTTGGACCGACCTTTGGACTTATTTCTCCTGAAAAAGCTGAAATCGTTGGGAACTGGGTGGCCTTACCAGGAAGACTCTTTTTGATACTAGTACAAATGATTATTGTACCATTGGTGCTTGCCTCTGTGGTACAAGGGATCGCCGCCAGCGAAGGAATGTCTCAGCTCAAAAAACTCGGATCCCGAGTTATCGTCTATTTCCTGGCTTCTACCGTCGTAGCTATCACGATAGGGGTAAGTCTCGCCCTGCTCATAAATCCCGGGAAATACATCGATCAGGAAAAAATCCAAAGCACGGTCTCAACAGAAATTCTCTCAACCGATCAACAACTCCAAAGTTTCAACTGGGGAACTTTGCCCGAACAAGTGGTAAACATCCTGCCTGAAAATCCCGTTAGTTCGATTGTGGACAAGGAAATGCTTCAAGTAGTTCTCTTTTCTGTCATTCTTGGGCTGGCCCTCGTTGCCTTACCAGAAAAGTAGTAAGAGGGAGGGATGAAGAAGAGAGGGAAAACAGGATGGGAACTGGCTAGGAAGGCCAAGGAGCCGCCGCCGCTGCTCTCCCTACTGGCTCCGGTGCCTCAAACCAGCACAGGCAGATCGGA
>JBNKLH010000124.1:0-3364 GCA_050292255.1 Candidatus Altimarinota bacterium
GATACTGGTATTTCTTCGCAACCCTCTTCAACGAAGAGGGTTTTAATGTATGATGCATAATGTGTATTTCCCCCGCTTAGTTTAAGAGGGGGCAAGGGGGTGTTCTATTCTAAGGGATGCTTAAGTTTGATTAGAGGCCTTTCGGAGAAAAACCCCATTTATCTATCAAAAATGACATATGAGGTCGTCACTCTAGAAACCCTTTCCTGGTGTGTATATTTTTCTTTTTAAAATCTGAGAAAACGCACCCTCTTTCGTCAGGAGATGTTTGACCATGTTTTCCGATTAGTGCAAGTTGTGTCTTGGATTTCCCCGAGTCCGTTTTTTTGTTTTTTGAAATGTACTATTTTGAAATCATTGCACTTATCATTTGTGTCGTACTGTTTGCGACTGCGGGGATCTATTTTGTCTTGAGAAAAAGATTTGAATATCACAAAGAAGAATCACGAAAGTGGAAAGAGCGTTACGTCCAAAAGGATGATCTGCTGAGTCGTGCGACGCATGAGATTCGAACACCCATGACGGTGGTCAAAGGCTATACAGATTTCTTATTGATGGGGGACTATGGAGAATTAAATCCAGGGCAAAAAGAAACCATTCAGCGAGTCCATCAGAACACAGAAAATCTTTTGAATATGGTCGATAGTATTTTGGAAATGACGCGTTTGGAATCTGACAAAGCGCAGTTTCTCTTTGAGCATTTTTATCTTCGAAGTTTTCTGGAATCACTCCAGGATGACTTCCTGTATCTTTATAAAACGAAGCTGATTTCGCTGACTTTTTCGAACCCAAATGACTTTGATCCTATGATCTTTACGGATCAGGAAAAGCTTAGATGTATCCTCCATAATCTTTTAGGAAATGCTTACAAATTTACTCCGGAAAATGGAGAAATTGAACTCCGGATGGAGGCTTTTTCTTTACCCGACTGTGAAGATGAATATGTGAAAATATCGGTTTCAGATAATGGTTGTGGAATTTCTCCGGAGGATCAGGAGATGATTTTTGAGAAGTTTCATATGGCCCATGAACGCCAATATGCAGGTACAGGATTGGGTTTGAATATTGTGAAGAAACTCGTTGGGAAATTAGGGGGCGAAATTTGGGTGCACAGTGTGGAGGGGGTGGGATCGACGTTTGAGTTTTTTCTTCCTCTTGGAAGACCTGACACTTTGATTCAATCGGAGTGTGTGAATTACAAATAAAAAATCCTCCGTTTCAGGAGGATTTTTTACCCTTATTTTAACAAGAATTATTCCGCAGGTACCACATTTTCAATAGCGGCCCAACTGGCGATTCCATCTTCTGGAACGGTGATTGTGATTGTGTCTCCAACATTTGCTCGGAAGAAAGTCACAGAAGCATACAATACATTGTATGATCGAGTGTCAGTGAGAACCATGTATTGGTTTCCGTCCAAAATGAGTTTTCCGGTGATTAGTTTTCGCGGGATCAATTCAATTTGTTTGAAAATGAACGCCCCATTGGGTTGAATGATGAGTTTGAGTCGATCTCCTTCGACGAGTTTTGATTTAGAGGCATAGTTCGCTGGGACTGGGTATTTTTGGTTGTCCGCGGCGACCATATTTTGTCCATCAAAAACACCTTCCAAAACTTGGGCTCCGTCTGCATTTTCTTTTTCTTCTTCTGTGAGAACTTTTGATTTTACTTTTGATTTTACGGCGTCCAGTTCAATTCCTTTTTGTTCGGCAAGCACCTGAATCCATTTTTCAGCCGTAGAAAAAGCAGAGTTTCCCGTAGAGAGGGCCTCGTGTATTTTTTTCAAAATCGATTCTTCGGAATTTGTGTTTGCCATTTGTTTTTGTTTTTTGAAAGTTATCCAGACATTATAGCAGATATAATCATTTATTTCAACTGAATTTCTCGAAAATCTGGAAAGCTTTGGCGAAGGAGTATACAATAGGGCAGATGAATAAATGGCTCATTGGATTTCTGTTGGCATTTGCCGGTTTTGCACTCGGTTTTTGGGGGCAATACCAAATCCTAGAACATACAAATTCTGTCATTGAATATTCAGAACCAATGGTTTTACCGGTTCTTTAGAGATACTATTTCTCTTCAAATACAAAAAATGAAAAAGAAAAATACACACATCAGTTTAACGAACACTCAGTCTATTTCTCCGCTTTGGGGGATTATTATCTTTCTCCTTTTTCTTTTATTGGGAGGCTTACTTTCGAATACTATTTTTGTTCACAAAGTGTCGAATTTTACGGATAGTTTCCGGCGGCATGGGCGAAGTTTTGTATCGGTTGACTCTCTTTCAAAGGGAGATTACCAGGTCAAAGCAGGAGAAAATCAAGAGTTTATCGTGTATGATGGACGGACTTATTTGCCAGCTTCTGCCTCTGCGCCTTTGGAGTTGGTGATTTTAAATGATAAATCTTGTGGGATTGCCTGTTCTTCTCAGCGAATTATTGCCCATCTCAAGACGGTTTTGACCCCAGCGCTTTTGGTTCGGGAGGTGGATATTAATTCTGTGGAGGGAGAAAAATTACAAGGTCTTTTTGAGCCGATCGGTGTTCCCGCTTATATTCTGGGTGGTGGGACAGAGCGATTCGAGGAAAATGGACAGCCATTTGTAGAGAAGTTCAAAGATGTTTTGGTTGAGAAAGGGGACTATTACCTTTTTGATCCAGAAAGATCAGGGTTTCCTATTGGGGAGTTCTTGGTGGATCAAGCTATTCCCTTAGAAGGAGAACCTTCATTGGGATCAGGAGGAACGAAAATCATAGCGTACTTGGATTTGCAAGATAAAGCCTCTGCGGCATTTTATCGTCAAAACAAAGACTTACTTCGTTCGTTGGTGGCCGAAGGAAAAGTTCGTTTTGTGGTAAAAGACTTAATGGAATGGCAACATCGAGAAGCTGAAAATATGCACTTGGCGGCTCATTGTATTCGCCAGGCACAGGGAACGGATGGATATTTTTCCTTTATTGAAAAAGTTTTTGCCACTCAGGATGAATGGGGAGGTAAACACGGAGAAGAACGGGACTTTATTAGCTACCTGGTAAAAGAGTTAGAAGGGGATGCGGATTCTGTTTTGGCGTGTGTAGATCGAGGAGCGGATGTGCCAGAGATTCGAGAAGATATGCAAGAAGGGAAAGCTCTCGGATTTGAGGCGGCTCCAGCGATTATTGTTGGGAATAAGATTTTCCGCTCTGCTATTGGTCCTGAGATGCTTCAGGATGAATTAAACTAGGGACTCTTTTGGGGGCGAGAACATAGAAATATTCTTCTTTATTTTATCCAGATATTGGTTGAAATTTTTCCTCTAATATTCTTTTTTAGTCTGATTTTTTTATTATAAATTCATGTTCAAGTTTTTTATGCAAGTCAAAAT
>JBNKLH010000125.1:0-3329 GCA_050292255.1 Candidatus Altimarinota bacterium
GTTTCGGCACTGTATGGATATCCTGGACGGAAAATATTCCATTTCGGGAGTGCGAGACTCGGTGATCTTCGAAGAACGACTAGAACAGCATCCAGAGTTTGAAAAGCTCACTATGTCAGGACTCTCTGATGTCCGTGTGATTGTGTTTAACAATGTACCGGTGATGGCTATGATCCGGGTTCCGACCGAAGAATCCGACGGGAAAGCCAATATGGAACTCGGAGCCATCGGAATGGGAATCGACATGGGAAATGGAAAAACCACCGGAGCGGCTTATTTTTCTACCTTTCTAAAAAAACTGCCGAATGGACAACCTGCCGTAGGTTTCCAAGTTCCTTTTTGGGATGAGATCCTTCTGTCTTCTTCAAAAATCCAGACATCCACCAAGATTGGGTATCTCGGAGTAGACTTTGTTATTAGTAAGACAGGCGTAAAAGTATTGGAGGTCAACGCCCGCCCTGGACTCAAGATCCAAGTGGCAAATCGGACTCCACTTAAACACCGGTTGAACAAAATTATTGATCTAAAAATACATAACCCAGAAGAAGGTGTAGAAATCGCAAAAACCCTATTCTCAGAAAGAAAAACACAAGACGAATCTATTGAGAAACCGGTCATCGGAGCGATCGAACAAGTGATCTTAAACAAAGAAACGCCGGAAACGGTTCTCGCCCAAATCGACCTCTCTGGAGAAGAAAACATCCTTCATGGAAAGCACACAGAAGGGAAAAGTCCGATTCTCGATGTTACCATTGCCAACAAACGACTCAAAATTCCTTTCCGAGAAGGAAGTACGCCAAAAGGCGTTGACCTTGTTCTTGCTGGAAAGTTTCTGGGAGATTTCTTTGTCGATCCGAACAAAAAAATTACTCAATCCACACAACTCATTAATGCAGATGTAGACGAGAGAAAATTAAAAAATGTAGACGAGAAACTTTCTGAAATAGATGAAAAACTAAAACTTCTCAAATACATCAATCCACGAAACCAAGCCGAACAAAAAGATCTGTTTCTCTCTCATCCGGACTTTATTCCTCGGTTTTCATATCGGGAGATGGATCTTGATTTGGACAAACTTCGTCGGGATCTGAAAAAAATTCCTACCGTTGATCATATACTTTTCCCACTATTTCAGAAGAAGATTGAGTCAATGGAATACAAAATATCTCTCCTAGAATCTATCGGAACAAAAGAATTCCAACACTTCTCAGAACAAGTCTTTGGGAAAGTCTCTGAATCTCGATATCGAGAAGCCGTCCGTTTTTTGAAAGAACACAACGACGTACGCCCAGATGAAAGTCCTGAAATAAATACAGGAGAAGCGAAGATCCTTTTTGAAGAATATCTCAAAGAACACAAGCTTTCTCACTGGAATGTAAAAATCATTGATGATTCTGTCGCTGATGCACAAATAACCAAAAAAGGGAGCGTTCTTCTCCGAAATGGAGCTACCTTTACTGAAAATCGCTTGAAAGCTCTTTTGGTGCACGAAATTGGAACGCATGTATTCCGATTGGAGAACGGAAAAAAACAGCCTTTCAAAATTTTTGAACGCGGAACGGCCGGATATCTGCAAACAGAAGAAGGGCTTGCGGTATACAACCAAAACCAACTCGAGCTTGATTATGGACACAAATATCTGACACCGGCTCTGCTCATTGTCGCTATTTTCTTAGCCGGAAAAATGGGATTCCGAGACCTCTTTCATTTCCTGAAAAATACATATGAGATCGATGACAATCTCGCTTGGAAACTCTGTACAAAAGCCAAACGAGGAATTGGAAATATTGACAAACCCGGAGCGTTCACCAAAGACGCCATCTACTTTATGGGATGGAAAGAGATTGAAAAATTTGTCGAAAAAGGAAACGACACGAAAGATCTTTATGTTGGAAAAATATCCATCAGTGATCTCAAAGTTTTGAAGAAATTTGAAGGATTAGAGGAACCGGTGTTTTTGGTCTAATCACATCACCTCCGGCACCTCAATCCCGAGGATAGCCAATCCTTTTTCAAGAACAGACAAAACCTTCTGAGCTAATGCCACTCGCGCTTTTTTGAGATCTTCTGTTTCTGCATTGAGAACTGAATTTTGCGCGTAATAACTCGACCAATCCTGTGCGAGCTCAAGCAAGAAAGTCACAATATACGTTGTATTTTTTGATTCTGCTGCTCGATCGATCGTTTTTTCAAATTCAAGGATCTTCACTCCCAATGGTTTTTCAGCCTCTCCTAAGTTTGAACTCCATACAGAAGAATCTCCTCCGAGTTCGAACTTGAAACCAGACTTCCGCAAGATAGATTTGATCCGCACTCCTGCATATTGGAGATAAGGTCCTGTGGCTCCTTCGAAAGCAATAGATTTTTCCGTATCAAATGTAATCGACTTCTTTGGACTCGTAGAAAGCAAATAAAACTTCCACGCCGCATTTTGAATTTGTTCAGCAATAGTTTTCACCTCTTCGGGAGACAAATCTGGATTTCGTTCTGCAATCGCTTTGTGCGCCAAGTCAGACAAATCATCCATCAAATTATCGGCATCCACCACCGTTCCTTCTCGTGATTTCATTCGTCCATGTGGCAAATTCACCATTCCATATCCGAGGTGGAAACATTCGTTATGATCCAGCAATCCTAATTTTTCTAAGCACCAAAAGAGAACCTTGAAATGATAGTTTTGCTCGTCTCCGACCACATAAATCAATTGATCTGGATTGAAGTCTTTCTTTCGGGCTGACGCCACGGCCAAATCCTGTGTGAGATAAATAGACGTCCCATCAGAACGCAAAATCACCTTTTCATCTAACCCTTCTTCCGTGAGATCAACGATAATCGCTCCGTCCGATCGTTTCTGGAAAATACCTCGTTCTAATCCATCAAACGCAATTTCTTTCCCCGCTAAGTAATATTCTGATTCGTAGTAACTTTTTTCAAATTTAATCCCCTGTCGCTCGTACGTTTTTTGGTGTCCGTCTAATGCCCAAGCCGACATTTTTTCCCAGAGTGATCGAACATGTTCGTCTCCGTCTTCCCATTTGACCAACATATCTTGAACCTCCGTATTGAGCGATTCATCAGCCTTTGATTCCGTTGAAAATTTCACATACCAGTCTCCCACAAAATGATCACTTTTTTTGTTCATACTTTCCGGAGTTTCTCCATTCCCAAACTTTTCATAGGCCAACATAGACTTACAAATATGCACCCCCCGATCGTTGATAATATTTACTCGATGCACATCCGCTCCGGCTGCTTCGAGCACATTACTGGTTGAAATCCCAAGAGCGTGATTTCGCATATGACCGAGGTGCAAAGGTTTATTCGTATTC
>JBNKLH010000126.1:0-3292 GCA_050292255.1 Candidatus Altimarinota bacterium
GTTTGTGGCTGGTATTTGGATATCAGTAGAAACGGAATGGCAGTCTCCCTTGGGAGCTGCAGGAGTCATGTTTGGTCTTGGATTGGGAGTTTTTGCTTTTTTAAGTGGAGAAACTCCGGAATGGCTAAGATGTAAATATTACGGTTAACGAACAGGACATTTTAGGGGGTAAAAGTCATCAACGCTTTTACCTCTTATTTTTTATGATTTCCCTTGTTTTTTTCAGTATTTTGGGGTATAATTTACAGAAAGTTTGATACAAAAAAATTAAAAACAAATACCAACATGTTATTTCTTCCCTCTGCTTCATTTCCGCATTATGGACTCGAACGATTTTTTTCCTTTGCGAAACAAGTCGGGTTTGATGGGGTAGAAATCACCATTACTTCGAACTTTGATACACAAAATCCAGAGTACTTGTTGGAATTGCAAAAACGATTTTCTATGCCGATTCGAGCGTTTTCTCTTCCGACAGAAGGAGCGGATCGATATATCGATGCATTGGAAAAAGTAATTCCTCATTTCCCACGGACGACCTTGAACTTGGCACCCCCAGAAGTTTTTTCTTTCCGATACAAAACCTGGATGGAGCAACGAGTGCCGCGATTGATCCAAGAACACGGATTGAAATTCAACCGAAAAACAATGGCCGCTAAAACCATTTTGGGGATTGTGCCTACACGATCAGAAGGATCTATTCACCAGCTCAAAGAAAAAGGAGCGGTGAGTTTGGATATGGTGGCTATGTGGCAAGGACACGAAGACGTGATGAGAGCGGTGAACTTTTTGGGATCAAATCTTCAGCATGTGTATCTCGGAAACGTAAATAAAGGATTGATGTATACCCCTTTGTCGATTGGAGAATTGCCCGTAGAGAGTTTGTTGACCAAGCTGGCACGAGAAAATTTTCGAGGAGAATTTACATTGAAAATTTCTCCGAATAATCTCCGAGAAGGAAATGACGAAAAAATGATTGAAATTCTTCGAGACTCAAAAGCTTTTGTGGATAAATATTTCAACGCGGTTCTCGAGGCGATGAATCCGATGGCGCAACCAGTGGCCGCTCCAGTAGTACCACAGCCAGCGACTCCCGCACAGCCGGCCCCTGCCCAACCGCAACCTACCAATCCACCGACAGCGTAGATAAGCTGACAAGATTGGAAAAATAGTTAGAGTGTGGATGATGAAATTCGTTCTCAATACTTCGATAGACCCACACTTTTGTTTTTTAGCCGAGGATTCGGGTGAGATTGTTGATTTGTGCGTTTGGGAAAACCGACGACGGGATGGAAAGGAGATTTTTGCATTTCTCGAAAAACACGCAGATGTGAAAGAAAAAATAGACTTTCTGGGCGGGGTAAGTGGGCCGGGAGGATTTTCTTCGCTTCGTGCAGGGGCGGGGGTTTTGAATGCCCTGTCTATTACGCAAAAAGTCCAAACTCATTCGATTCGAGCCGATCAATGGGTAGCGGGATTATTGGATACTCCATTTGTATTGAATTCTTTTGGGGATGGGGTGTTTGTGCCAAAGAATGGGAAACTCGAACGTGTTTTGTTAGCGGATGCTTCCGGTTTATTGAAAATGGAGAGTATATATGTGGGGCTCCTGCCAGAGGAAAAGCAGGTGCGATTTTTCTCTCCCGATCAACGAGAAATTGATCTGACATCAAAAGACTCTTTGCAGACACTTTTGATATTGCTTGAAAAGGAAAATGCACAGGATTTATTTGTTCCGACGTATGAAGTGAATGCCGTGTAGCGTTTAATGGAGAATGGAAGGCTTTTTGTTGAAAAAAAGGTTTTTTTGTGTTAAAATAGTCTTTCATATGAAACAAATTTCCCCATTTTCAGATTTTCAAATCGAGGAGGATGCTGCTCGGGAGATTTATTTTACTTCGAAAAAAGGGGCAAAAACCCCTTCGTATCTAGAATCCAACGCTTTGAAATTGGAACGATTTAAGGAAATTGTGCTTCATTATATTCCCTCCTTTAATAAGGATTCATTGCAGTTTATCGTGAGCTATCTCAAAAAATTGGAAGCAAAAATCCGTATAGTATTGGTTCGGTCACCAGGAGGGCCCAATAAACACTGCATGCTTTTTGGACAATCAAAAGAAGCCGGAGTCGACCAATATTTTCGTGTGGGGATTGAGCCAGGATCTGTGCGTTATCCAAATGGAAGAATGTATGTGGAGAGTGTAGAAAGCGGAGAACGAACCTTTTTTTCTCCGACAGACAAGAAGGCTTTTGACCTCGCGATGAGACGTTTTTATAAAGCTATGGTTGCTGAGCACAAGAAACCCAAAAAAGTTTCTCAAAGAAAGACAAAAGTTCAGCCAATTCCAGCGAAAGAAGAAAAATCATTTGATTATCATCCCTATCTACAAAAGCTAAAGTCTGCTCTCAAGACAGGGTTTTCATACACAAAAAAATACGGACATCAAGCGTGGAATACTTCTCGACATATTTTTGCTCAGGCGAAAGATCATCTTAAAAAATACCAAAAAACAACTTCATAAATCATGAAAAATATTTTTTCTCGGTCTCAGAATTTTGATAACGCTACGTTTGTATGGCGAAATATGGAGGTGCGAAATTACGAAGAACAGGCAGAGAAAGCCGCGGAAGACACAGAAGCAAAAGAAAAGGACGAACAATACAATAAGTTTGTTGAAAAACAGGAGGGGCTGAATGGGAAAGTAGATCAAATGAAAAAGATCGAAGCGACAGAAAAAAAACGAGAGAATCCAGAGAGCGTTATTGAAGATACGGATGCTTGGGGAGATGTGGTCAAACCCGCCCCAGAACAAACAAAAGAAGCAGAAGACACAGAAAAAGAAACACTGAAAGACGAAGAATCACGACCGACAAAAAGTTTGGCAAAACGGATCGGGAAGTTTTTGGGATTCGTGAAAGAGGGGGATGAGGGATTGGGATACAACAAAACAGAAGCCGTGGAAGAAGGGATTGCACAAGAAGAACAAAATGATGGAGTGATGGGCGGAATGGCTGCCGCAGAAAAAGAAGAAAACTTCGTGGATGCAAAATTGGATAAAGATGCTGAGACGGAAGGAGAAAATACATTTGCATAGGATAATTAGATTTTTCTGAAGCTTGTGTATACAATCTCCGTGATGATTGGTGCGTTACGAAAAGCAGTTCCAGAACGATCGGGGGTCCGGTTGTTTTATCACAAATTATCCGCCATGGTGGCGGCGGCATTTTTTCGTTTTCCGGCGAATAATCTCACGGTAATTGGTGTCACCGGGACAGCTGGAAAATCAACTACGAC
>JBNKLH010000127.1:0-3285 GCA_050292255.1 Candidatus Altimarinota bacterium
TAGCTCAAATGGCCGGTCTCATTGTTCCCGTCAATGTTATTTATTGTAACAACTTTCTTTTTCTTTTTTTTAGTCATTTTTTTCCACCCGGACATTGTAACAATTAAAAAAAAAAAAATCAAACCCCCATGCTGGGGGTCCCGAAGAAGCCGCGTTCCGCGGCATAGAGGGACTCATTGTAAAGGCTCAACTTAAAAACAAAAAACAGAATGCGGGGTTTTCGTGTTTTTCGGATATGCTGGGTATAAAATCCCGTTACTCTACTTAGTTGAGAGGTACTAAGAATGTTAATTGCTCATTCGACATTTAGCCGCGCCTTGGCGTATAAGGGCAACCGAGTACGCGAAACAAGGCGGTTGATCGTAGTTCAGGTCAGCGAAATGGGATGGACTCCCACTGACGGCGAAGACATGAGCCTTAGCGCAAGCGAACTCGATTCGGCCTCGTTACACGTAAAAATGATGGTGGTCAGGCTGCCGAATGTGATGAAACCTGCCACTGACAGAGAAGAAATGAGCATACGCATCTGTCAGACCATCCGGGGTGGTTGGAGAAGGCGCGTGTTGAAAGAGGAGCGAGGAATCCCAGGAGACCCTTTCCAATGCTTGACCAAAGGGCATTTGTTTGAGCAAGGAGCAATGGGAATCAATAACCGTTGTGTCTATTGGCAAAGGGAGTCGGAGCGGTCCATATTAGCGTTGAAGCGGAGTAATGTCCGTGTAGCGAAGGGGCCGTACTTCAATTGTGTTTCCATGTATGAAAGGAGGTCCGCTTGAGTCCTAAAGGCTCCACTACGGTAAATTACCCCGATGGTTTCCGTCCGGAACCGGGTATCCCCTTAAAACTCTCCCTTCTAAGATGGAAACTTTTCCAAAAGGCCAATCAAGAGCCACAGTTCCGCTTTTATACGCTGCGGGACAGGATATTTCGACGAGATACCCTCGAAACCGCTTACAAGTTTGTAAGACAAAATGGAGGTAGTGCAGGTGTAGACGGAGTGACATTTAAACAAATCGAATCAAAGGCAAGTGGTATCAAAGAGATGCTCGATAGTCTGTCTGAGGAACTGAGAACCCGCAGCTACCGACCTCTACCGGTACGCCGTGTGTATATTCCCAAATTCGACGGCAAGGAACGCCCCCTTGGAATACCTTGCATAAGGGATCGGGTCGCCCAAATGGCGACGAAGCTGATACTGGAGCCGATACTTGAACCGGATTTTCTTAATTGCTCTTACGGATTCCGTCCCGGTCGCAATGCACATCAAGCAGTAAAAGAGATTGAAATGAACCTGAGAGCCGGTCGTCAAGAAATATATGACGCCGATCTTAGCAGATACTTCGACACCATAAGCCACAAACAGCTAATGAATTTACTGGCGAAACGCATCGCCGACAAAAGTGTACTGAAACTCATCAGCCTATGGTTAAAATGTCCTGTAATTGAAACAGACGACAAAGGCAAGAAACGCCTGAGTCACCCGGATAGAGGGACTCCTCAAGGAGGAGTCATTTCTCCTTTACTGGCTAATCTCTATCTTCACCATTTCGACCTGAGCTTCCATTCGGACAAAAGCTCCCCTTTGTATTTCGCCAACGCCCGCCTGATACGATATGCCGACGACTTTGTAGTGATGGCCCGATATATGGGTAAAAGAATAATCGACTGGATTGAAAATGAACTGGAAAACAAACGGGAATTGACCGTTAACCGTACCAAGACCAAAATAGTAAAAATGAAGAGGGACGAACACTTTGATTTCCTTGGTTTCAATTTCAGGTACGTGGCGGACTTGTATGGACGTAACACAAAATACCTGAATATTACTCCCTCGAAGAAATCAATAAAGAATATCAGGAAGAAATTGAAAGCCATGACCGATCAAAGCTATAAGGTGCAACTCAGCCAAACGATTGAAAGAATGAACCGGGTCACCGTGGGTTGGAAGAATTATTTCGACTACGGCTATCCTGGGAAAGCTTTTAGGGATGTCAATTATTATATGCTCTGTCGCTACAAGAGGTTCTTGCGAAATAGAAGTCAACGAAGAAGCAGACCCTTCAGAGATGGAGAAAGCCTATACGCCGGATTGAAGCGATATGGGTTAATCTATCTATGATGCAGAATCGGACTTCATTTGAAAATGTCTGCGGAGAAGATTGTCGGTGAGCCGTATACTGGAAACCTGTACGTACGGTTCGAAGAGGGGAGCGGGTAGCCCCCGCTCCTACTCGACCGTGTTTCGCGGGCAGCATTTTTGAGGCATCATTTTTGACTGTCCCCAAAATGTCCAAAATGTCGTAGGAAGGGGGCATCCTCCCGTAGGAAAAGACTCCGTAAGCCGTAGGAAGACCAAAAGTGACCCGTAGGAAAAGAGTCGTCAGGCCGTAGGAACGGCCTAAGTGTACCGTAGGAGTCATACAATCCAGCCGTAGGGGCGGGTAAGTGTACCGTAGGAGTCATACAATTTGGACGCAGGATATCCCTGTTTAACTGTAGAAAGAAGCATTTTTATTAATAACCGGCAAATCCGCAAACAAAGTGATTTTACAATTGTTTGCGGATTTTGTCAAATCGCGGCTAACTTTTTTGTTTTTTCGCGTGTTTCGCGGGCTGAAACTAGAACCGGAAGAACCGTGTAACGGTGCGGGTGAGAATGCCCAATAAGTCCACGGCATCGCCGAAACCACCTTCACTATACCGGCCGAATCCACGTGAATTGGGTAGATCCAACGAAATAGGACCGCCTGCAGGTATGGATGTTTGTGGGCTTTTCCGCTGCGCGGCTTGTTTTTTCGTTCGTTCTATTTCGGCCTGTGTCTGCTGGTGCAGCATTTGTCCGCCTGCCTTCGTCCATTCCATTAACTGCCTGAGTTCACCGCCATCGAGCCAAATGCCGTGCTCCCTGCAATTNTCGATAATCACACCGCTCTGGGCGCCGAAATTAATGCGGTTCATTAATTTTTGGCATACGGGACACTTGATGTAAGTGACGGGATAATCGTCATGACGCTTTACTTTATTGATGTTTTCCAGTTGTTGACGATCGATGACGAAGACATTGGATACGGATTTGTCCAGCAGCGCTTCGAGTTCACCGGGGTCGAAAAACAACCCGAGGCAGTCGGTACACCGTTCGATAAGGAATTTCCCTTCCAGTTTTAAATCGATGGTTTGTAAGGGTTTGCAGCACCTGGGGCAGGTACGTTCTGATTCGATTTCTTCCACGGTGTGTTTGTGGATGCCTTTTAGATCGATATCGTTCCGTGATTTGCAGTAGGGGCA
>JBNKLH010000128.1:0-3254 GCA_050292255.1 Candidatus Altimarinota bacterium
AATAATCAATTTAGACAAGTTGAATGCAATATCCCCCTTTAAACATCAAAGTCGCCCTGCGTGAAACAGAGCGACCTAATGAAAATTCGGCAAAATTTAAAGTGAAAAACGAAACTACTTTTTGTCTTTGTTATTGAAAAAACTATACCCTATCGCAAAGGAATACCAGATTTTTTTATTATAAAGCCAGTGGTCCCCTACCCCAGAAGCATAATCCTGCCCCAAAACAAACCCCACATTAAAACTATTCAAATCCAATACCAATCCCGTACTCCATGACCACCCCGGAACCACACCCGTGCTCCCCTCAGTGTTCACCGTCGAGGTTTGGTTATTTCCCACATTGATGTAGGACAACCCCAACGTAACAGGGACAATAACAAAATTGTTTCTTTTTTTGGAGATTCGTTTTCGCACCCCGACATACGCCCCAAGCGTGACATCAGTAGTAATGTCAAAATTAACAGAATCCTGCGCCGGTCTTAACTTAAAAGGAACCGACATAAAACCCGAACAAATGTCTGTGGAGTATTTCCATTTTACCGAATATACATCCTCCACTTTTCCTGCCAGTTTTAGTTTTTCAAAATCCTCCTTTTTCATAGCCAGTTTCTTCCCATTTAATCCTACCAGATTGATGTGTACGCTTTTACCGGATTGAAGAAGAGCTTTTATTGAAGCTGACTGTTGTTGCTCTTTACCTTTCCAGTCTGGATAGGAAAAAATAACGTAATCAACTCCACCAATATCTTCTACATCATATCCGGAGAAGACCTTGAAGCCATCATCTGCATGATAAGTGATATTTGGGATAAACGAATAGGTTTCATCCACCGGTTTAAAAGCCACTCTTTCTTTGAATTCTAATTCTATTTTCTTTCCGTCTTTATTTTGAGCGAACAAAGAAGTTCCCAAAAAGACCATTAATAATATCAATACGTTTTTTTTCATAATTTTTCGATTTGTGGGCATAAAAGCCCGATTCAACTTTTGATTTCTAAATTAAATTCGTTTTCACTTTTTTTGCCGAAATTCCAAAGAACAACCTTGTTTGTATTAGCACAGGCTACGCAAGCAAGGAACGGCTGGAAATTACTGGAGAATCAGAATAAAACTATACAAAAAATTCAGATAGAATTCAGTCACAAAAAGCCCCCGCTTAGTTTAAGAGGGGGTTGGGGGGTGTTCTTCTACAAAACCCTCACCATCACCTTCTCATCCCCTACCGTCTGGACCACCTCAAACCCATTCTTTTCATAAAACGCCTGAAGCGCGAGATTCTCGATCACGAGCCAAAACCGCTTCTCCGGAAACTGAGCCAAGAAATCGGTCAAAAAACGACTCCCAATCCCCTGCCCTCGAAACGCTTTATTGACCACGAAATACCCGATATATCCATCATAATCCAAATACTCTCGACACGCCTTGAGCATTTTTTCGGACTCAGGGATACGCTCCGTAAAAAGCGCCATCCCCGCCACGACATCATCACCCTCTAGACCGAGGAAAATCTCGGGGAGATATTTCTTCTCGAGTACGTCAAAATCCTCCTGCCATTCGTCTGCCACGAGAGAGAAAAATGTGTGCTTCTGTGCGTCGGTGAAGTGTTGTGTGACGTTCATTTGCTAAAGGTAATTCCAAGACCAAAGTTTGTCCGAATCCTCACTCCAACGATCTCCGATATCCGTTCGGTAGTAGGCATTTGGAAGGAGGATGTTTGACATCCGGTTGTAAGCGAGCTTTTGGGCTTCTTTCATCGTGGTTCCCGTTCCCGTGACGATCAAAGCTTCTCCTGACTTTCCGGCAATGAGCCACTCGTTGTTTTCCATTTTGATCTCGATCGGATGGACGCCTTCTTTCATCGGTTTCTTGAATACCACCACCGCATCCCGAGAAAACGAGTCAAACGTCTTCATATCTTCATACGGAAATGGTGGCACGGCCATGAGGACTCCCACCTGGAATCCTTTTTTGGTCTTAAAAACGAAATCGTCTCCAGACGTAATCTTGTAAAAAAACTCTCCCATGGGTTCTGTGATCCCGACTCGTTGGATGAGGAGTTGCGGATACCCAAACCGGCACGTAAATTCGAGCGGATAAATCCCATTTCCATTGACGATAGAATTGATATCAAGTGTCCCAACGAAGTTTTCTTCGGCCAGTTTGGATTCCATTTTTCGGAGCGTGGATTCAAACATCGGATTCTCAAGTGTCCAAAACATAGATGTTCCCATTTCTCCCGTAGACACACCGAGTTCTCGAGGGAAAAGTTTTTTGTGCTCGAACGTGATATTGATCGGTTTGAGAAATTTCTTTCCGTTGAAAAAGGCCGCCACAGAGACTTCAACCCCAGCGACTTTCTTTTGGAGTTGAAAAGTCCCCATCTGATTTCCCCAGGTTTTTTGGTACGCCTTCAGCACCCTGACGACATCACTCCCGTCGTCTTCTTTCCCCACAAAGAGCAGCTGCTTGAGTTCTGAGATCTCTCCACAGGGCTTGATAACGTATTTATCTGGATTGCTTTGCACAAACTCAATCGCTTCTTCAAACGAATGAAATTCTCTGTACTGAAGAATTTTAACCCCGTATTTCTTCATTTCTTCTTGTCCGAAACTTCGATCCAACTCAAGTCGATCCGTGTATTCTGTCCCTCCAAAAACTTTCTTGCCTTGCGCGCGAAGTTCAGTCGCTTCTTTTCCAAACCCGGTATAGTCAAAGATGACCACATCTGCCCACTCTACATGATCTTTCCAATGTTTTACTTTCGCTACAAACCCTTTCCCAACATCTTTGAAATTCTTGTCTGTAATAGACATTTTGACAGTATTTCCTTCTGTCTTGATGGCATGTGCCAAGTCCAAACTTCCGCCGTATCGTGATACAATCAGAAATTTGTGAGAGGTATTTTTTTTCATGGAATATAAAAATGATGACCGAATTATTTTCTTTCGGATTTCAAAAGTAAAGCGGTTTTTTGAAAGCTACAAAACCCCCAACGTCATCAAAACAATATACGTCAGATACGCTCCATAAATTGTCAGAAAGAAAACTCCCGATGCCTTTTTCAACACAAACTTTTGGACAAACATCCAGACCAAAAACAACGCCACACTTCCAAATAAGATCCATGTAGAAGAATTGATACTCTCCGCCGTCACCACAATCCCCTGCTTCGACACCAGTGAATAAATCAACCACGGTAACCCCAGTCCAATGAGGATATTGAACGTGTTGCTCCCAATCGCATTGCTCAC
>JBNKLH010000129.1:0-3234 GCA_050292255.1 Candidatus Altimarinota bacterium
ATGACTTCTTCTGTGATGTAGGCTCGCACAGGCACTGTTTTCAAATCTTTGAGTTTTGCCAAAGCCGTTGCATTTGCAGCGGTGATTTCTTCGTCTTTTTTTACGATTACTTTTTTCCCATCCAAGATATCTTGGCTGGCGGTTCGTCCAACAGCGGCTTTTCCGTCATTTTTTGCCACATGTGAAACCGTTCGGTATGGAGTCTCGATGAATCCGTAGTCATTTACTCGAGCGTATGAAGCCAAGTGCAACACGAGTCCGATATTCGGTCCCTCTGGTGTCGTAACGGGACAGATTCGTCCGTAGTGAGATGGATGCACATCACGTACATCGAATCCCGCTCGTTCTCGAGAAAGTCCTCCTGGTCCCATCGCAGAAATCCGTCGTTTGTGTTCGAGGGCGGCGAGGGGGTTTGTTTGGTCCATGAATTGTGAGAGTTGTGAACTCGCAAAGAATTCATGCATGGCTGCCGTGATAGGTCGGCAGTTAACAATTTGTGTAGGCGTTACTTCTTCGAGGTCTACGATAGACATTCGGTCTCGCATGATTCGTTCTGTTCGAAGGAGTCCTACTCGGAATTTATTTTGAATCAATTCTCCGACACTTCGGATTCGTCGATTACACAAGTGATCGATATCGTCTTCTCCGTGTTTTGATATTCCTTCATTCAACAAAAGGATTTCTCGAACCATTTCGATGAAGTCTTCGATTCGGAAAACTCGTCCTTCTGCATTGTTTGGAGCTTTGAGTCCAAATCGTTGGTTGATTTTGTGTCGAGCGATGGGCCCGAGGTCGTATTTTCGGAAATTGAAGAAAAGATCTTTCAAGAATGCATGCGCATTATCTGGTGTCGCGAGGTCTCCTGGTCGGATTCGTCGGTATACTCCTTGCCATGCTTCTTGTTCTGTCAAAGCATCGTCTTTATCCAGTGTTTTTGCGATTGGGTTTTCTTCGATTCCTTTGACTTGGTCTTTAAAGAGATCCAAGATTTTTTCATCGGTGTCATATCCAAATGCTCGCAAGAACATAGTGACGGGGATTTTTCGTTTTCGGTCTACTTTTACCCATACGAGTCCACGTTTGTCTGTTTCGAGTTCGAGCCAAGCTCCTCGTTTTGGGATCATTTTGGCCGTGTATTTCCCCATAAGAGCAGGGTTTTCTGCAAAGAAAATACCTGGGCTTCGTACGATCTGACTTACGATAATTCGTTCTACTCCGTTGATGACGAAGGTTCCTCCTTCAGTGATCACTGGGATTTGTCCGAAGTACACGTCTTGTTCTTTGATTTCTCCTGATTCGAGGTTTGTCAAAGCAACGTGTGCTCGAATGATAGATTCGTATGATAATCCTTTCTTTCGGCAAGTAGGGATGTCGTGTTTTGGTTCTTCAACTTCGTAGCTGAGGATTTCAAGTTTGAGTTTTTTTCCGGTGGCATCAACCACAGGATTAATCTCATCAATGAGTTCTTGTAGTCCGTCTTTCATAAACCACGCATAAGAACGAGTTTGGATTTCTACGAGATCTGGGAACGGGAAGTCTTTTCCAACGTCACTAAAAAAATACCGTCCACTTTTTTCGAGGGTCGGAGTGAGTTTGGCTGGAAAATTGTGTGTTTTTTTGGCCATGGATTCCAAATTAAAGAAGTAGGGAATATGCCAGCAATAAACACGAAATCAATCCTTCTTAGGGATGCTCTTTTCCGTAGCATTATGCCGAAAACGATTGAGTGAATGCCTTCACTTCGTGCGCGATTCTAAGTTTTTGCGAAGATTTGTCAAAAAATTTGTTGTGTTTAAAAAGAAGGCGATATTGGCCAATGTCGCCTTCTTAAAATGTGTTCAAGTAAGAACGCCCCCTCCTCGAGTCTGAGCTCCCTCGGAGTTGAAGACTAGCCCCCTCTTGAATCAGCCTTCGCTGAAGCTTTGGCGCGACAGGCTAAGTGGGGGAATGTAGCTTGGGTTTTGGTATAATTTAAAGCCCTCTTTGTTGAAGAGGGTGTGCGAAGAAATGCAGTTATGACTATCCAGAGATAAGAGCCGGGTGTTCTGAAAAAATCCTCTTTGACAACTTTAAAAGAAATATTTATTTTCGGTTTGTTGATTTTTAATTTTCATAGATATGTGTACAGAGAATATTGAAGATATTATTGGGAAAAAACCGATATCTAAGATGTCAGAAATAGAGAAAGGAGAGGCTATTGAAAAAATTAAACAAGCGGAGTTAGATTTACATGTTATGGTCAATATGGTTTTAGAGGTTGATCCTACTCATTATGGGACGGGATCTTTGATTGATAAAAAAAGAGGCCCTGTGTTTTGGGATGGTATGGATAATGAAGTAGGATTTTGTTAGATTTTTTAGAACAATTAACAAACCACTTCTGAGTAAGGAGGATGTTTTTTTGTAAAGCCTTCCCTTGGTTCAAGGGAAGGTGTGGATGGGTTCAAAAAGAACGCCCCCTAGCCCCCTCTTGAACCAAGTGGGGGAATGCGGGTTGTTTTGTGTAATAATTTAAAGCCCTCTTTGTTGAAGAGGGCGTGCGAAGAAGTGCAGTTATGACTATCCAGAGATAAGAGCCGGGTGTTCTGAAAAAATAATTACTTCATCCAACTTGGTTTTCCGTCATTTTTTGGCGCACTTACTTCGGCTTTTGGTTCTTCCTTTTTGGTTTCTGCGGCCGGAGTTGATTTTAACGGCGCATCAAAGGGGATGTTTTCTGGAGGAAGGGCTTTCCCGGATTCTTTTTTGAAGACAGGGATATCGATTTCCTCTTTTTCTACGGGTTGAATAACGATTTCTGCTTTTTGGATTGCGGTTCCCGGTTTGAGTTGGAGATTTTGTTCTTGAAAATCAGCGCATTTTCGTAAGAAATCTGCTTGGATATCCGTGATAGATTGTTTTGGGAATGAGATGTCCATTCCGTTTTTGACCACTTCTGTGTTTTCAAATTGATCTTCGAGCGCTGAAAAATCGAGATTTCCAGAAGCAGATCGGAGTTGTGCGACGGTTTTATCTGGATGAGCGACAAAGAAGATCAAAAAATCAGCTCCGTTGGTATGTCGGAGGAGATTGTCAGACCATCCGTCGATATCTTTGGCTTCAGCATCGGTCAGTTCAAAATCAGGATGCGTCATCGTCGTCCATGCCATTTGGTGTACAGGATCGAGTTGGAGATTGTTCATCATTCGACCAAGGACTCGTAGGTTGGCAAAGGTTTTTTCTTTAAACAAATGT
>JBNKLH010000130.1:0-3211 GCA_050292255.1 Candidatus Altimarinota bacterium
CGTGCAGATTTTCTCCCCGACAGAAGATCTTCCCAATGATAAAAATGCAAATCAGGAAACCAGCTTTAGAGACGGATTACTCATGAAAGGATCTGAACTCCCCCGAACGGCTGGCGTAGATGCTGAGTTTGGAGGCGTCGCAGACGGAGAAGGTGCATTTCCTCTGACCGCGCTTGCTCCAACCGTCCAATGGAGCAATGGAACAGGATCCACTGTTTCAGATCCACTCCCTCCGTATCTAGCGGTATATGAGCCTCAAACCGTAGATTTTCAAATCAACACGCCAAGTATTGATGATAACGGAGATGTTGTATCAGGATTTTCAAACACAGGGGTGTTTGATGACTCTTTTGAGGTCCAATTTATTCCGCCTTTCCAAATCGTTCCAACGATTCCGGCGGATGAATATGTAACGCTCGATGAACCTTTTGACGTTGATTTTGTCTTGTCACCAGTAGAGGTAGATCCTGATGTATCAAAATTCAGTGATGTGCGAGCCGTTGGGATTACAAATCTTGAAGGACATAATTTTATGGACGAAGATAACCAACCAACCCTTCCCGTTGATCCAGCCTTCGTCTCATTTGATTCTATTACGCTTCCCGAAACTATAGTCTCAATAACTCCACGTATCACGGCTGCCGAAGATGACATCAAAGCAGAATTCTCTCTTATCAACATGATTCAATATACACTCGGAGGAAAAACTATCCGTTATCCTGCCGGTGGACTCGGAACAGAAGAAATTTTGGGAGTTGTTGATGAAATGAACCCAAGCGATCCAAAACCGCTTGTTGGATATGCAGGAAAGAATGTGGAAATTGAAATTCTCGGATTTGCCGTTGAAGGAGGATCTCTCCGAGGAAAAGATGACGAACAAATGTTCTTGCTCGAAGGAGGAACAGGAGACCGAATGGCCTATATCGGAGCCATTGATGAAACCGATATCCGATCTGCTGTTTCTCGAAATGCCTTTGAATTGGTCCGAGGAGCAGAAGCCACAAGCTTCGCAGATGACAATGTAGTCGTCATCGAAAACCCTGCTTCAGCAGTCGATATCAGCAATTATCTCAATGGTGGATTTGCTCCAGCCGGAAAAAATACCCTCGTGATCAAAAATGGAAATTTGGTTATCAGTAATAGTTTTGAATATCAAAATCCTGGAACAGACTCATTCGGAGTCATGATGATCAATGATGCAACCGAACCAATGCCAACGACCGGAAATATCTTTGTCCGAGACAATGTCCAAAAAATGGTCGGAACCTACTATGCAGATGGTGCAATCATGGCAAACACAGGAGACGATGTTCTCAATGGAAATTCTACTTCTAGTACGAAACAACTCCTCTTGACTGGAATGTTGCTCACCAAAAATACAAAAGGAGGATCTATTTCTCTCGATACAGATACCGGACAATACTACACTCCATGGGGAGTCGACGAAAAACCAGTAGCAAAGCGATACGATCTCGACTATGTCCGACGATTTAATTCCAAAAATGGAATCGATGCCATCCCAGGCGAAACAAACCCGGCCTCTTTCATTCTCCGAATGGACAAGAAAGCCTCTGAACTTCCACCTCCAGGATTCGAAGTAAGCGGAACTATCCAACAGTAAAAAAACAAAAAGCCTCCTTCGGGGGGCTTTTTTTTATAATCCTTGTTATTGGGCTACGACCCCTTCTAATAAAAAGCCATGCCGTTCCGTAATCTCTACCGGAATTTCTTTTCCGACTAATTTTTCATCAGACCAAAACTGTACTTCAAAGAATTCTCGGGTGTGCCCTTTGTGCAGATATCGTCCGTCATCCTGAGGTTCTGATGTCTCCACCAACACCTCCAACACTTTTCCCATAAAGAGCTCTCGATTGGCAAAGGCGTATTTTTTCACGATCGCATCAAACCCCTGAAATCGTTCTTTTTGGATATCACTCGGGATGAAATCTTTTTTCATACGAGCAGCCGGCGTATTGGGTCGCGGAGAAAAGATCGCCGTAAAAACAAAATCAAACTGCATCTTGCGCGCAAACTCACACAATTTCCAGTAATCATCATCGTTTTCTCCCGGGAAACCCACAATAATATCCGTCGTCACGCGCACATTCGGAATTCGTTTCCGAAGGTAGGCAATCGTGTTTTCATATTTATCAATCGTATAGTTTCGGTTCATCGCTCGTAGCATGCGGTCGCTTCCATGCTGCACGGGCAAATGAACATGCGCACAGCTGGTTTTCATACTGGCCAAAACATCGGTCACTTCTTCTGTGAAATCTTGTGGATGTGGCGCATCAAATCGAATCCGAGAAAGTCCGTATTCGTGTAATGTATCAATTTCCTTCAAAAGTTCGGGAAAGGCTTTTCGTCCCTCGTGAGTGTACGAATTTACGTTTTGTCCGAGCAGAGTAATTTCTTTAGCACCATTGAGAACGTGTTGTTTGCATTCGTCGTAAATCTCCTCGATTGGTCGAGACAGCTCTCGTCCACGTGTATGCGGAACGATACAATACGTACAAAATTTATTACATCCCTGCATAATGGGCACTTTCACCTGAGCCAGGTTTTTCGATTTTGGAATAATTCGGAAATATCCGCCTTCTGTCCCACAAAAATCCATTCGATCATTCACCCCTTCTTCTATTTTTCCGTGAAAAAGAGGACTGAGAATCTTTGGTAATTTCCCGACATCTTCAATCCGAAACACAAAATCAATCGTATCAAAACGGAGCAATTCATCTTTGGAATAAGAAACCCCGCGATCCCCTGTTTGACGCACCATACAACCGGTGAGTCCAATCTTGGCATTTGGGTATTTCTCTCGATAGACATTCAACGCTCCATGAACTTTGTCTTCGGCTTTTTTCCGAATAGAGCACGTATTAAAAATCATCACATCCGCACTTTCTTGGGCAGTAGGGATGAATCCACAACTCTCCATCACTGTCGCGACTCTCTCTGAGTCTGAGTGATTCATTGCACATCCAAAGGTTCGAATTGCGTACGTCTTTTGCTCCATAGCGTCGGCAATTCTGCTTATTTTTGCAGAAATTGCAAGTCCGTACATTTCAGACAAAAAAAAGAACTCCTTCCGTATCCTGTGTCATGGCTCGTATAATGTGAGTGACAAAGGGGGAAAGAGTTCAAGGTGGGGGACCACCCCGATAAAATTCTCGTAGCCTTGCTTGGGAAATCTTTTTAACCGCGGATCCAT
>JBNKLH010000131.1:0-3186 GCA_050292255.1 Candidatus Altimarinota bacterium
TTGGTTTCAAGCATCGGAATATCATCGGGGGCTTTGTTTGGATTTTCACATCCTCCCATCAAAAACAAACTGCCAAGAAGGAGAATGAGTAAGAATAGATTTTTTTTCATTGTATTAAAAGATTAAGAGGTAGGTTATTCGGCAAAGTCACCATTACTAGAAAGAAGGACACAGCTTTCAATTCCTTTCACTGATCGAAGGGCTTTGAGTGCGGGTTCTTCCGTATTTTTCTTGAGTTTTACTTCGACTACTTTTTCCGTTAATTCTCCTTTTCGGCTATCACTCCGGACGAAGTATTGGAGAAATTCCTTTTTAAGTACGGGTTCAATTTTGTTATAGAGTCCGTCTGGGTATTTCAAAATCAACATATAAGATGGTCGATAGGTATTTGTCCGTGAAAGGAATATAAGTACGGCTGCAATAAATAAACTGGCAATAAGGGAGAGTTCATAATATCCCACTCCGTTTACCACCCCGACCGTAATCGCCCAAAATAAAAAGGCTGTATCTTTGGGGTCTTTGATCGCCGTTCGAAAACGCACAATAGAGAGGGCCCCAACCATCCCAAGGGAAAGAATAATATTCCCACTAATCCCGATAATGATGGCATCTACTGTAATCGCCGTCATCACGAGTGTGAGATTAAAATTTTTGGAGTAGAGGACTCCGCTGTAGGTCCGTTTGTATATGAAATACACAAACATTGCCATCAGGAAGGTGATCACCAAAGAAAGCAATATTTGCAACGGACTGAAGCTTGACCCAAGGACAAACTTGTCAAAATTAAAGAGTTGGCTGAGATCTGTTCCGTTCATCATAAAAAAAGTTAAGAATTATTTGAATGGCTATAATAGTATTGGCGAGTGTGTAGCCGACATTGGCAGTACTTGCTAATGGCCATGCTGGTCGCCGATTCTAAGTGGAAAAATGCTTTGAACCAGCTCGGGAGAGCATGGTTAAATTTCACTTCCATTTCGATGAGATCATCTCTTTGGAGTGGAATCGTAACGAGGTCTTTGTCAAAAAGGTCGAAATTTTCTGTATTCGTTCGAAGCCCTTTGTCAAAGGTGATTCGGATTTCATTATAATCAAGCATGTATACATCTCTGTGATAGTCCACAATCACGGCAGGTCTTAAATATTTCCGGGTGAAATCTACATACAGAGAACGTGCACTGGGATCATCTTTTTCGAGTAAAAAACTCGCATCTCCGTCCATCAACTTATAGGCTTCTTCTTTTGTAATCGTCACAGAAGTCTTCACGACATAGTGATTGTTTTTTCGTTTTCGTTCGAGTTTTGCCCATGTCTGGTCGCAGTCATAAATCCGGATTCGATACTTGTCTCGAAATTCGATCCCACTGAGCTTCTCTTCGACAGAGGTGTCAGCCATGTCATCGAAATACAAACTTCGAATAAAGTATCCATCTTGATGGTTCTGATTTTCATCCTGAGTCATCAGTTTTGAGAGCATAAAACGTGATTGCTCATAATCCGTATAACTCATGTAATATTTCAATTCGTGTCGTTGAACTTTTAGGGCTTTCTTTGTCATTTTTTCATATCGTTAAACACGGGTGGCATAGGTGGGAATTTTCCAAATAAAAAATCCTTCTTATTTCGTCGTCCGGGAGTTCCTTCGCTCATAGCAAAAAGTTCTTCGCCTCCATCAGGAAAGCGTCCAATAGTTCCTCCTGGGTTCATTTTTTCTGGCAAAATAGCAGTCATAGAGTCTATGATACCTAATCCTTCAGGAGAAATAAGGTAGACAGTCTCGCCACTTCCAATATTGAAATTTAAGCTGGTTGAATTCACAGGAATCTCCTCGAGTTCTTTTCCATATATCACGGCAAAGCCTTGATTGGGAACAATGATGTTGTCTTTGATTTTAAACCGTTGGAAGTTCTTTCTATCATCACTAAAATAAAAACCCTTGAGAGATACGCTATTGATAGAGGGGTTATAGATCTCTATCCAATCCAATCCATTATTCTTTGCAAAAGAAATCTCATTAATCCGAAGCTGTGGCGTTGAGCTCTTTGAAAAGAATAAAACGCCTAACACACTTAGGGTTAAGAGTATAAGAGTGGATTTGAAAACGAGGGGTTTGTTTATATTCATTTTTTCTTCTGTCCGTTTGAGTATACGCACAGAAAAAATTTTTCTTTCCTGAAATTTTCAGAAAAGTGTCACACTTTTGATTTTCTTATTGCAGATCATTCAAAATTCTAGATATAATAACGCCACTCTCTTTTTTTCCTATGACTCTTATTTTCTCTATTTGCGGAATTATTATTATTTTTTATGTCTTGGCTCGGATCTGCGATACGCATTTCATGGAGAGCTTGTCGGCGATCAGTAATCGTCTCGGGCTGTCTTCGGATATCTCTGGAGCGACTTTTATGGCGATGGGATCGAGTGCGCCAGAACTTTTCACCGCGATCATTGCGATTGTCCGAGTGGGGACGAAAAATATCGGAGTAGGAACTATCGTGGGATCTGCGCTCTTTAATCTGCTGGTCATTATCGGAGTGGCCGCGATCGTGGCTCCGATTTTTGTACGATGGAAATCTGTCGTGCGAGATTTGGTATTTTACCTGGTGAGTGTGGGACTCCTGCTCTGGAGTTTCCAAGACGGGATCGTGTCTTTCTGGGAAACATCTGGATACGTTCTCCTCTATGTGGCCTATATCATCGTTTTAGCCAATTGGAAAAAGATCGATCCGATCCTTGATGAGGTGTACCAACCAGACGAATCTTTGACCGAAAAAGTAAAACACCGGTTTCACATCTTTACCGAAAAACTCCTCAGCAAGACCTTCCCAAACCTGGTTCACAAACCACATCTCTATCCCGTGACGTTTCTTCTTTCGATTATTTATATCGGGATCTTGAGTGCATTTTTGGTCGAACTGGCTATTCAGGTGGCCGATCAATTGTCTATTCCTCCAGCGGTGGTGGCGTTGACAGTCTTGGCCGCAGGGACGTCTGTACCAGACTTGCTGGCCTCTGCGTCTGCGGCGCGGAGAGGATTTGGGACGATGGCGGTGAGTAATGCGATCGGAAGTAATACGTTCAATATCCTTATCGGACTGGGATTACCGTGGTTGATTTATTCGCTGGTTTCGAAGCAGGGGATTGTGGTCACGGCGGAGAGTATCAATTCGTCCACGTGGATTTTGTTTG
>JBNKLH010000132.1:0-3169 GCA_050292255.1 Candidatus Altimarinota bacterium
ACTCACTGGTAACAAGGTAAAAATCGAAGAATCTCAATTAGACAAAACCGAAAAAGCTGTAGCAAAAAACAGTGAACAGATTAAAACAACTATCTCGTTTCTAGCGAAACATAAAACGAAACAAGGACTAAACAGTAGCACTCCAAGCGTAGAAGAAGCTATAGATTATGTATCGGAAAATCAATTCCTCGATGAAGGTGGGAAAAATGCTCTATACGAAGAAATTGAAACAACGGTAGACAACACAGTTCGTCAAATGACAAAAAAAGGAAATAAAACTCCAAAAATAAAAGGTCTTCTCAAATTGCGAGATTTAATTGGAGGATTTTTCTTCATGAAGTAGGGAAACACCTTTTCTATAAAAAAACGGCTTAAATCGAAAGTTTTACGAATATCCATTTGTGATCAATGATCCAGAGGGATATTTCTTTATGAATACATATTTTATCACTTTTTACTTAAAACAATATACATTGTGTTAAGTTTTTTATATTGCGATCCAACTACTCCCCTCTAGAGGGCGAGAAAAAATTTTAATCAAAGACATATTTTTCAAAAAATAAATTTTTTACTTTTAAAATTGTGTTTTTAAAAACCTCTCAATTCTTCCCTTTTGATAATTTTAAAAAATATCCATCCACTCCCCTCTCAAAATCTAAACAATATTTTTGACAATTCGCACCACCCTTTTACAATTTGCACGATTTATAAGTTTATAAAATTTCCAAATGGCAATTAAGAACGTGACTGCTACCCGAATGACAATGCTTACGCTCAAGAAGCAAGCAACTGTAGCGAAACGAGGACACAAACTTTTGAAAGACAAACAGGACGGATTGATGCAAGAATTCTTGAAAATAATCCGAAAAGCCAAAGAACTCCGAGAAACCGTTGAAGATTCTTTGACAGAGGCAAATAACGCCTTTCTCGAAGCACAAGCTTTACTCCCAAAAAGTTTCTTGCAAAATGCGTTGTCTGTGCCATCAAAGAAACTTTCTCTCGAAGTCGACACGAAAAATATCATGTCCGTTCGAATCCCAGAATTCAAACTTCATACAGAAGAAGTAGGAGCTGGATACGGATACTTCCAAACTCGAGCAGAGTTAGACATCGCCGTTTCAAAGTTCGCGAAAGTACTTGAATTGCTTATCGAGCTTGCTGAGATTGAAAAATCAGCTGAAAACCTCGCAGCAGAAATTGAAAAAACACGACGACGGGTGAACGCCCTCGAACACCGAATGATTCCTGATTTGCAGGACACACTCAAGTTCATTAAGATGAAACTTGGAGAAGCTGAACGTTCTGTGATCGTTCAAGTGATGGCGATTAAAGCTATGATTGAACGAAAAGAAGCAGAAACTGCGCGAAAAAAAGCGCAAAAAACGGCAGCTTAATCTCAAACCCCAACCCAGATTTATTCTTTTAATATTCAAACAAATGAAGAAATTCGCAATGTTTTCGATCTTTTTTGGAAGCCTACTTTGCCTTCCGTTTGCCTTTGCTGGAGTACGCCCAGCACCTATTGATTTTGCCTTTGAAAAAGGAGTCGTTATTTCATCCGGAACAGCCGGACAAGAAGTGGCTATCCCATTGGACACAGAAATCCTTAATGCCGTAGATGAACGATTTGGAAACTTCGGCATCTACTCAAAAGAAAATGAAGCACTCCCCTTTTCACTCTTTTATGAAAACTTTGGGCGTGTAGATGATGCAACGGTTATTGATATTTCATCTTCAAAACGTGGAAAACCACAAGATATGTTAGATGATAATCAACTCACCGCGTTTCAGTTTGATGAACGAACAGACAAAAACGAAGCCTCATGGGTGTTGATTGACCTTGGGAAACTCAAACCCCTCAATCGTGCTGAAATCTTTATGCCACAGGGAGCCGAGATCCGTTATTTGGAAGTTGAAGCAGGAGCGACTATGGATGACATGAAATCTGTAGTTTCAAAACGAGCTTTCCAATGGCGTAATGAATTCACCACAGATCCTGTTCGATACGTAAAAGTATCTTTCTGGGGATTAAGTGTTCGAATTTCAGATATTCGTCTCACAACCTCTCGAAATGGGACTGCATACATTACTGCACCAGCAGAAGGGAACGCAAAGATTCTCTACGGAGGAAATAAAGCGGATTACCTTTCTTTTGAAGAACGACTCTCAAAAGAAAAAACCGTCTCACAAATTGCACGTCTCACTCGACAAAAATGGAATCCTGTTTTCGTTGAAGACTACGATCAAGACGGTATTGCTAACCAAGAGGATAACTGCCCATTTGCATCCAATAAAAGTCAAAAAGACACCGATAAAGACCGAGTGGGAGATGCGTGTGATAATGCTCCAGAAGTTCGAAATGTAACGCAGTCAGACCTTGATGGCGATGGTGTGGGAGACATCATCGACAACTGTAAACTCAAGAAAAATCCAGATCAAAAAAACAAAGATGGTGATCAATTTGGAGACGCTTGTGATACCGCAAACGAAGATGGCGGAAACCTTGATAAGGTAACTGACGTAGTTTCTGATGTGATCCCTACTGCAGAAGGAAACAAAAACCTAGTCTTAATTGGAGGAATTCTTTTGGCCGCTTTTGTCGGAATTGGTATCGCACAATGGCGAAAAAAGAAAAACTCTAAAAAATAGTACGAGTAATCGTTCACAAAAAATATGTCTCAAACACTCTTTTTGAAGTACCGGCCACAGACTTTTTCTGACCTCGTAGGACAAGAATCTGTGGTTCGGACCCTTCAGAATGCACTTAAATCAGGGAGCCCCGCTCACGCCTACCTCTTTGTAGGATCTCGCGGAACGGGAAAGACTTCCACTGCAAGAATTTTTGCCAAAGGTCTCAATTGTCTTTCTCTTCAAGATGGTTCTCCCTGTGGAGAATGTGAGATCTGTCGAGACACAGCCAACGGAAGTTTGGTCGATGTGATCGAAATCGACGCGGCGAGTCACACGGGAGTTGATAATATTCGGGACTTGCGGGAAAAGGCGAACTTCATGCCAAACCGCGCAAAACGAAAAATCTATATCATCGATGAGGTTCACATGCTTTCTAATGCGGCTTTCAATGCATTTTTGAAGACGCTTGAAGAGCCTCCTTCTTATGCCATTTTTATCCTGGCGACCACGGAAAAGCACAAGGTAATCCCAACGATAC
>JBNKLH010000133.1:0-3162 GCA_050292255.1 Candidatus Altimarinota bacterium
CATCCTCTGGGTCGTAAGCGAACTAAAAATAAATGAAAATCTCCGTCTCGATCTCCAGGAAAAATTCCAATGGATCCTGGCCGACGAATACCAAGATACTAACTCCTCTCAAAACCAAATTCTTTGGTCTCTCACGGATTTTGACAGTAACCCAAATCTCTTCGCGGTGGGAGATGACGACCAATCTATCTATCGGTTTCAGGGAGCGAGTGTAGAAAACATCATTGAATTTCGAGAACGATTTCCCGAACGAACGGAAATCACCCTCGATCAAAACTACCGTTCTGCACAAAATATCTTGGATGCGGCATTCGCGGTAGTAAAGAAAAATATCGACCGCGCTGATCCCGATCGATCACTTACGGCTGCCGGAAATAATACGGAATATGCTGGAAATATTGAGAAAGCTATTTTTGGATCCCGTTACGCCGAGCTCAATTTTATTGTCGAAAAGATCAAGTTCGAACTCGAGCAAGGCATCGCCCCAAACGAGATTTCAGTCTTGGTCCGAAAAAATGCAGAAGTCTTGGAAATTGCCCGCACGTTACCAAAATTTGGAATCCCGGTCGCAGCCCAGATCTTCAAAAATATTTTTGATGATCCGTTTGTGCGGCAGATGATCCTCATGCTCCAAATCTTTACCGATCCGAAGTACGATGAGAAGGTTTTGGAACTCTTACACGCGCCATACTTCGATATTTCCGCGGAAGAATTATTGAAATTATCCCTTGAACGAAATCGAGAAAAAACATCGATTGTGGAATTGTTGTTAAACCAATACACCTTGGTAGACACACTCCATGGAGTGTGTCTACCAGAAGAATCTTCACAACCAAATCTTTTTGATACCACACCAAGCGAACACGCTGGTTCCCCCCTACAGAACTTTCTAAAATTTTTATCCATCTCCCGAAAAGAACTCTGGCACTGCCGACCAGAAGTCATTAGCGAGAAACTGTTTTACAGTTCTGGGATGGCGCACTACCTCATCCAAAAAAAAGAAACCGAGTCTCTCGCCGCGGTCAAAAAGTTTCTCGAATGGATCCATCAACAACGACAAAATCATGTCCATGAAATATTGGAACGAGTCGAATTGCACGAAAAATTAGAAATCCCTGTCCGACCAGATCCCCTGCCCGCAGACAAAAAATCTGTGAATGTCATCACAGCTCATGGATCAAAAGGACGCGAGTTTGATGTCGTCTTTATGCCGGGATTGGAAGACAAAAAATGGGGAAATCCTCGATCATTTGGAGGGATGCCTTTGCCACATCTCTTTGCCGAAGATCACGATGAAAATGAAGACGAACGCCGACTCTTTTTCGTAGGACTCACGAGGGCGAGAAAGAAAATCTATAGCTCTTACTCTAAAACCGATTTCTCCGGACGGGATAAAAATCCTTCTCTCTTTTGGCACGAAATGCCGGAGGAAAATACCGTTGAACTCCCGCGAGACGAGACCGAAGAATCGGCACAACGCCTCCTCCCCTCTCTCATGACGAGCGGAAAAGAACTGCTTCTCACAGACCAAGAGAAAGATATTTTGCGCGAGAAAGTACAAAACTTCGTGTGGTCAGCTTCGTCGCTCCAAACATATTTGAATTGTCCACGACAGTTTTTGTTTCAACGATTGTATCACTTCCCACGACGCCCAAGTGATGTACCACAACTCTCACTCGGTACAGCCCTTCATGAAGCCATTGAAAAGTCTCAACGGGTCGCTCTTCAGACGGGAGCATTATCTGTTGAGCAATTATTGCAAGAATTCGATCGGGCCCTCAGAGGTCAAAGTTTACTCGAATCTCAGTTTGAGAAATTCCTCGATCATGGAGAAAAAATCCTGACTCAATACTTTGCAGAAAATAAAGAAAAATTCTTCGATCAAGATGCACTGATGGAATACAACTTCGGACAACACGCGCCCAGTATTGAAAATATCCGCATCACCGGGAAAGTCGACCGGATTGAATTCCTCGATCCAGATAAGAAACAAATCAGCATCATTGACTACAAATCCGGAAAACCAAAACCGATCAAACCCGGAGAAAATTACTGGAGACAATTGGTGTTTTATGACTTGCTCGTCAGGTATTCAAAACCTGTACATTGGGAAGTGGGGAAAACAGAACTCCGTTTTCTCACCCCAGATGCCAATGGAAAACTCGGGACTCGAGAGCTTCAAGTGTCTGAAAATGACCGAGCGAAAGTCATCGCCGAACTCAAAGAAGCCGACCAAAAATTAAAAAATCTCGAATTTCCACTTATCGAAAACCCAACCCAAGATCCGGATATCGACTTTTGGCAGAATTTTGGGAAATAAACACATTGACAATCTTAATAAAAAGATTATTTTATATTAAATTTTTAGCTATTATGAATTATGTATAATAAGGAAAACTACCCGATAAACGATTTTGATGATATTGAAAAGATTGACTTTTGGACGGATGTATCCAATGCAGCAAAAATATTACACCTCAATCAAGATCCGGAAAAAACAAAACGAGATATCACAATGTTTATAGATATCTTGATGAATGAGAAAGAACCAGAAGAAATATCTAATAAATATGGTTTACAGCCTGCTACAATACAAAACAAAATCTACCGGATAATCAGAATTCTCCGTCGTGTAGACGAGGAGTCAGGAATTCTAAAGAAATATTTAGGATAGAAATCAAAAAATTAAAAAATCTTGAATTCCCTCTCATTGAAAACCCAGAACAAGATCCCGATATCGATTTCTGGCAGAATTTTGGGAAATAGCCTTTCTCAAAATTGACAAAAACAAAAAAGGAATTAAAAAAAGAAATGTTCTTATTTTTGAAATATGGAAAAAAATCGTTACCTAGAATACGAAAAGTATTACGAAAGATTCGTTCCTGATTTCATCTTAAACTTTCTGGAACATATTCGTGGATGCGTCCGGACAAGTGTAAATGGAAAACCCTCAACTCAGAAATCCCAAAAACCAGGCAAAAAAACAATACAAAATGAAAAAAAAGGTTGATCTTGATACACAAGCGGTCACCGCATGGAATAAATTGGTAGAAGAAAATCCAGGACTCAAGGATTATTATAGCTCCGCATGTAACGCATTTCGAGAATTTAAAAATGGAACCAGTATTGAACAAATTGCAGAAGGCTACAATGTGTCAAAAG
>JBNKLH010000134.1:0-3108 GCA_050292255.1 Candidatus Altimarinota bacterium
AAACAGGTATCCGTTGTATTGGCATCTCCATCATCACAGTCTATATCAGCCGTACAGGCAATCGTTGGAGTGACACATGATCCAGATGTTTTTGTTCCGGTTGCACTTCGTGTATTTCCACAGTTACTGCTTTGGGTAAAAGAATTCCCATCACAGATTGTATCGGGATTTGGAAGCCATTGAGTATCTTCACAGCTTCCTTCAAATTCCATGTTAAAGCAGAAAGGGAACGTTGTATTACAGATATTTGGTTCACATTGAAGTGTGGCAGGATTGTATTCATACCCGTCTAAACATCCGGTCGGAGTACAGTCTCCGGTTGTTCGATCGAGCGTCCCCCGTGCGGTAATAGAAAGCGCACAGACTCCTTCTCGTTCTTCACATAAGCTGGTATTTGTGTTGTAAAAGAAACTTCCTCCGGTATCACAAACATGCATTCCAGAAGTAGGTGCCTGAACCGGTTCTTCTACATTTGAAAGATCGAGTGAAAATTCAGCTTTTGCTTTCATTTGGCTGGCTTTGGAAACAATCCCAAAAGTTGGTTCTGCAGTGTCATAGTTGGTTACTTCAATTTCTTGTTCTTCACAGTTCCCGACCTTATCACACATTCGTACGGTTCGAGCGCCTAAAGGAGTCGTACAGAAAGTGCTGTCGTCACAGAAGTTGTACGCTACTCGGAACATATCGGATCCGGCGTTTTCTCCTCCTACCCCTGTTCCGTCAGAGTAGGTAACCATAACATCAATTGGCTGGTTGGTAGGATCTTCGGTTTTATCCACAATAGGTGTTGGCGCAGTGCTGTCTATTTGTACATCTTTGACGCTGCTATCTGCCTGTTCTCCCCATTGAAGGGCCACAGTCCCAGAATAAAACAACGGATTAATCCCGCTTTGGAAGTAAAGTGTTACTTTATACGCATCATCAGGAATATTTTCATCTCCGAGGTCGAGCGGAATATAAAACTCGGCTTCGTTGACCGGAGAAAATGAAAAAGGGACATCAACCGTTGAATCTCCGACAAATCGGGCAAATCCAGTCACAGTTGAAGACGGTTCAAAGGCTCCCCCAGAAAGTGTGTCAAAAAGAATCCCTCGCATAGGGAATGTATGAAATCCTGGTGCAAGAGTACTGTCTGTACTGAACATTTCTTCTTGAAAATACGGATACAAAATAGAGACTTTTTCCGCGCTCACATTGGTAATAAATCCAAGTGCCATCAAACCAATAACGAACAAGTTAATTCGATTTTTCTTTCGGCGAGATCGCACGATAAGCACGATAAAGAGAATGAGGAGAGCCAATAATCCGATTCCAACACCAAAGATAGTGATTTTCTGTTTTGGAGAAATTTCTTTGAGTTGTCCGGTAAGGGCTTCCATTTTTACCACCGCTTTTTTGGCTGCCTGAGTGGCGATATTTTGTTTTTCAAAAATGGCACTGGCAAATTCTCGTTCGTGTAACATAGTATCTCCCTGAGATAGGATTACTTTTGCGGTAATCTGTGAAGCGTATTCTGGAAGAGAAAAGATGTATTCTGTTGTAAACTGATCGTTTTGTGGGGTGATCATCATTTTTTCTGATGAAATCCAATCTCCAGACTCGGCTGTTTTGATTTGGACCCTTGCTTCAAGCGCAGAATCTACGGCATGAGTCGACCCTTTCATGGATAAGGTGATTTCTTCCCCAGCTTTCCAAGCGTGCAGGGGTGAGATAACGAGAGATTCTGTTTTCGCTACCGGTCCTTCCATAAACCATTCCCGAGCAATATTTCCGGTTACAGACATGTCGTCTTTCCCCAAAACTTTTGCAGATAAAACATATAATTGTGGTTGTTTTGGTTTTTCGAAAGAGATATGGAAGGTGTTTTGTTCTCCCGCTCCGACGGATACCACTTCAGAGTTTTTTAAGTCAGAATAGGGAGTACTTTCATCTTTTGACTGAAGGAGTACTGCTGCATGAAAATCATCTGCTTGGTTGTTATTGATAAACTCAAAAGAAACATCAATCATTCCTTCTTGTGCAGAAACCTCCATATTAGAGAGTTCAGACATCACGACCGCCTTTTGAGCTTCTGCTATCCCCTCGAGATCAAAAGTCACTTGCGTGTTGGTATTCGAAATAGGGAGATCTCCGACAATGAGAAGTTCTGCGTTAAGCGTCATTTCTTCTCGGAGAGGAGTTCCGGATATATCAAACTGAAACGGAATGGTCTGTTCCTTGACGGAGAGAGGTTCTTCCATCTCCCAAACAACAGATCCATCTGCAGCTTTGAGTTCGTATTTTATTTTTTCAATGCTTTCGATCGGAGCCCCCGGAAGAATGGATCCTTTGATGGTTGTTCCGTCTACATTTGCTACAATTGTACTTGGTGCGAGAGACACAGACTTTACGAAGAGAACATTATCGCCCGGATCTTCTGCAAATGCAGGACTCCAAATCGCCAAAAAAGCTGCCGAAAGTGCAAGTACAAATTTCATGTGAGAAAAAGGGAAAACAGTATTTTTCTGAGACATTCCTTCTGATCGAAAAAAATGCATTTTTTGTTATTTTTATTTTTCCGTCACAGCATACTACAAATCGTTCTTGAAACACAAAAAATTTGCCCCATCTTTTGTTTTCAGGAAAAATATAACTCGATGTACTATTCTCGACAAAATTCACGGCGTTCTTATCAATCTTCACGGGCCCGACGATCTGGCCGACGATCTCGATACAATGGGCGACGAAAAAATTATAAACCATTGTTGATTACCCTTTTGGTGTTATTGGCGATAGTGATAGGACTGAGTCGTGTTTTTCACGAAGACAAGGCTTCGGCTTCTGCCAAATTGGACATCCTACAAGGAAGTGCGGAATTTTCTCTCAATGAAAGTGATCAATGGACAGAGGCGATTGATGGGCAAGCATTGTTGGAAGGGGATGAGTTGCGAACCGCCGCGAAGAGTGAGGTTTCTCTAGATATTTTAGAGGGAACGAGCTTGTTTTTTGATGCCCAGAGTGAAGTGGCGATCACCACTCTTCAAGAAACGAAAAAAGGTCAAAAGTTGATTCTGGATATGCCGAGGGGACGTATGTGGGGAAATGTCATGAAAGACGAATATGCAGGAG
>JBNKLH010000135.1:0-3090 GCA_050292255.1 Candidatus Altimarinota bacterium
AACAGAAATGCAAAAAGAGCTTTCGGTTTTAGGAGAGGTTGTATTGCCTCTTTTTCGGTCGGCACATAATCCTATTGGGGTGTTGGTGTTGGGAAATAAGCGATTTGATGATCCTTATTCACGGGAAGAGATAAGCATGTTAGAACAGATTGAGGGATTTTTGAGCCTGGCTCTAACGGGGATTTTGTATACAGACCAGCTAAAAGACGAGGTAAAAGAAAAAACGGTTGAATTAGAATCCAAAAACAAACAACTAGCAGATTCCAACCGACGCCTCAAAGAATTAGACCGGACAAAGGACGACTTTATCTCTATTGCCTCGCACGAACTTCGGACTCCGCTTACTGTGATTAAGGGATATAGCAGCTTTCTTTTGGATGGAGAATTTGGGAAATTAAATGACCAGCAACAGGAATCCATGAAAGATGTGCTTCACAATTCAGAGGAGCTCATTGATTTGGTGAATAAAATGCTCGATATCAGCCGACTTGAGGCCGGGAAAATGGAATTTGATATGGAGAAGATATCTATTACAGACTTATTGCAGGAAATTGTTCGGGAGTTTCAATTTGTTTGCGGTCAAAAAGATATAGAGCTCGCCTTGGATATTACAGAAGGGACGACAGAAGAAGTAGAAACAGACGCAGAAAAAGTAAAACGAGTTGTAATAAACCTTCTTGGAAATGCGTATAAGTTCACGCCTCAGCAGGGGAAAATAACCCTGCGTTTTTCCAATTGCTCGAAGGAGAAGGGCTTTGTGGAAATTTCAGTAACGGATAATGGTATTGGAATTCCATCAGACAAGCTTCCTTTTATTTTCGAAAAGTTTCAACAAGTGCAAAACCTCTATCAAAAAACATATTCTGGAACCGGTCTCGGACTCAGCATAGTAAAGGGAATTGTTGGGAAACTAGGAGGAAAGATATGGGTTAAAAGCACAAAAGGAAAAGGCAGTACTTTTTATTTCACACTCCCCACAAAATCTCATACTACCAAATAAACATGGCCTTAAAAGTTCTTATAGTCGAAGATAATTCCTTTCTCAACAAACTTTTTCGAATCGCGTTTGGGCACCAAAAATGTGAAACACACGCGGCTTTTGACGGGAAAGATGGCTGGGAACAGTTTGTAGATTTTCAACCAGATATTATTGTTTTGGATGTGGTTATGCCCAATGTCGACGGCTGGGAGCTTTTGATTAAGTTACTAGAGGTTCCGAATCGTCCGTTTATGGCCATTGTGACAAATCTAGACAAAGGGCACCTCAAAGATCCTTCTTTGTTGGAAAGAGAGGATTTGATTTATTTCAAGAAATCGGACAGTGATCCGCGTGAAATAACCAAAAAAATATTAGATATTTATGCTCAGAAAAAGAAATAACTATCTTTTGAAGACAATGGCTTCAAGGGTTGTTTGTACGATCTGAGTGGATAAAAACCGATCGCTAAAAAGGGACAAAAGGATAAGGACAGATAGTATGACCCCCAGAGCCAATGTATATGCGAGCGAACGTTCAAGAACTTTGTTTTTCATACAAAAACGAATTAATGGTTAGTTTTTTCAGTCGGCTCAATAAGATTGGTTAGATCTTGTTTTAACTTTTCTTGAAGAGAATCTCCAAATTCCAATGAAAAGCCGTCCTTCTTGTCCTCGTTCAAGGGAAACATTTGTGATTGGAGTGGGGCCGAGGAAAATCCTTCAAACACCTGATTATTCACAAAAACAAATGCCTTGAGAAAAGAATCGAAACCAATAACGGAATCCGATATTTTCCCAAATTCAAGAACCAGAGATTTCGAATTAAAATTATCAGCCGAGTATTCACTTTCTGTCACAAAGGCAACTCGAGCGAGCACAGGAGAACTATAAACCAACAAGAAAAGCAGAAGGCCGAGCCCGCTTATTTTTTTTATCTGCATGGCAGTGCTCATAGGAAGGTATTTTAAAAAAGGTGGTATCTTTTGTGAGAATAAAGAATTTGTTCAACGAAAAGGGCATAAAACTCTCAATTCTAAGCCATTTACATGATCTAGGAAGTTTATTAAGGCGTAAAACTGAAGAATTTATGAAGATATCAGTCGTTTAGATTCGGGATTTGGGGGGGGTATTGCAAAATTCAAAACGAATACTAGAATGCAAAGGATTTGATCTTCAAAACAGAAACACATGCCTCATTATAAACGGAACGTTCGATTTATTGTTTTTCTTATTCTCCCGATATTAGCCTTCTTGTTGGGATGGACGCTCAACGAAAAAAGAGCCCAAATGGGACCTGGATCGCCGGGATATAGTGAAACGCTGAGAAAAGATACATCAGAAGATACGGCCACAAAAGCAAAGGCTGGATTTGTTCAGCGTATAAAAATTCCATTCCACCGAAAATCCGATCCGCGGGACGTGGATCTGTCTATTTTGTGGGAGGTTTGGAACGAATCAGAAGCGAACTATCTCTACCAAGAGAAGTTTAAAACAAAAGAGCAAGTTTATGGAGCGGCGCGAGGTCTTGTGGCTTCGTTAGGAGATCCTTACACCGTCTTTATGGATCCCAAAGAAACAAAAGAATTTGAAGATTCTATTTCAGGAGAATTTGAAGGAATCGGAGCGGAAATTGCCATTAAAAAGAATCAACTCGTCGTGGTTTCTCCACTCAAAGGGTCTCCGGCTGAGCTGGCGGGACTTCGTTCAGGAGATAAAATTTACAAAATTGGAGAAGAGCTTACCTTTGGAAAATCTATTATGTGGGCGCTCACAAACCTGCGTGGACCAAAAGGAGAAAAGGTAGAACTGGAAGTCGTACGGGAGAGTGAGCCAAATCCGATCAAAATCACCATTGTGCGAGACAATATCGTTGTAAACAGTCTTGAATGGGAGATGAAAGATGGGATCGCCTATTTGGAGATTTCTCAATTCGGGACAGAGCTCGTTACAGAATTCCAGGCGGTTTTGCCGGAAATCCTTCTTGAGAAACCAAAAGGGATCATTGTAGATCTTCGAAATAACGGAGGAGGTCTGTTGGACGCATGTCTTAAGATCGGAAATGACTTTTTTGACGCCAAGACATTGGTGCAAACAAAAGGAAATGTATTCAAC
>JBNKLH010000136.1:0-3022 GCA_050292255.1 Candidatus Altimarinota bacterium
TTCTCCATGATCCAACGGTATCGGGAAAAATTATCCGTTCCGAAAAATCAGGAAAGAGTCTGGAGATACTCCTTGGAGTTTTAGGGATCAATACGGTTCTCTCTCTTATTTTTTTCTATATCAGCAGACAGATATTACCCGACACAAGCACACCAGAAACCATCACTCAATCCGTCACTTTTGCATTTATATTGGGAAACATTGCCACCATCCTATTGATCAATAAATTTATTCAAAAATTCCCAATAAAGCTCTTCTTGGGAGCCGTAACCTTTCTCTTTCTCTGGCGAGCCATGCCCAATATTTCGGTCTATCTCCAATATTTCCTCATAGGAGAATTACAATGGGATCAAACATTCTTCGGATATCTTGGATTTTCAGGAGCGGCCGGAAACATCATAGGAGCCATCTTGTTTTGGAAATTCTTTGATAAGGTGTCACTCCGAAAATTGTTCTTTTGGACTATTCTCATCGGCGCAGGAGCCAACGGACTTTACCTTGGGATCATCAACCCGTTACCAATATTTGAAAGCTTCGCCCTATCTCAATTCTCCGGATTACAGGTCTTTGCTCTCACCAGTGAGTTCTTGCTGGGAATTATCCTCTATGTAGGATTCTTGCCATTATTTAAACTGGCGGCTCAGATCACTCCGAAAAATGTAGAAGCGACGCTCTTTGCCCTCGTCGCGAGCTTTATGAATCTGGGGTTACTGGTCAGCATGTACAGCGGAGGTGTACTTGGAAAAGCCATGCACGTTGGACAAGGCGAATTTAGCAACATTTCATCTCTTATCATTATCGCATCTCTCATATCATTGATGTTAATTCCATTGCTGGTATTGGTTCCGAAAATGAAGAAAAAAATTGCGTAAGACAAACCACCCTTGCAATAACAAGAGTGATTTAAGTCTTTTAATCAGTACTTTTTACTTAATCAGAATTCGCAGGGCTTTGGCAAAGGTTGGTGCCATTTCCTGACCTCCATGACGTTTTAATACGCCATAGATGTAGGCTTCAGCATTTGTTTGCCAGATACGACGGTATGTAACCGTAGTTTTACCAGAAGCTGAAAAATACTTACTCTGGTTTGCCTTAAAGTCCTTCTCCGGCATCTTGGCTAACTCTTCGAAAATCTTTGCAAAACTTTCTATGTCCGCTTTTATACTTTTGATATAAACATCTGCTTTTGCCTCTGACACCTTTACAACCTTATCGGAGCCTTCATACTCAGGCACTCCTTCCGTCATACGTTTCTTCATATAATTCCACACATGAGAAGAATACTTCCCGGAATACTCCAATAAAAACTCAGGATGATCAGAAAGCCACTTTTTGGTTTTTGATACCAATATAAGTTCTCTCTTAAAAGCTTTTTCAAACTTATTCTCATCCTCAATATCAAGACTTTCTACATAATTAACAGCCACGTTATGACCATTAACAATATACATTTCTGTTTCCGGTTTCTCAAAATGGGGATTTCCCCCGAAGGTTTCCAAGTGATACACCAAAAACTCGTCTATATTCCGTTCAATATAACTCTTCGCCTTAGCATCAAGATACTCCGGGATTACAAAGACAGCAGTTCCTGCAAAAAATGTCAAAAATGCAAATAAAGATACAAAATAAATCGTTACTTTTTTCATAGTAAATTATTTAATGGTTCATATAAATCTCCCTGCTCCCGAAGAATTTCATTTAAATTAATAAATTTGTGGCAGTCTCCTCTCTACTCCAAAGAATAGAGAAAACACTACCACAAGACTGTAATACTGATGTAAAAGATCGTTTGAGAAATTCTGCATTCCAAATACTCGGAATCAAAAATCCCACGCGAGATAAATAATCATTTCCCCAAAAAAGTCAAGAGCTAATTCAACATCGCCAACGCACTGTCTCCTCCGACTTGAACATAAATCTTTTTGTCCGCATCAACCATTTCCTGCACTTGCTCCGAACTTCCCAGCGCATACAAACTCGTCGGAATCGTCAACGCGATATCCCATTCCTCAAGTTCTTTTTGGATGGCTACCCGTTCCGTTTTCAACTCAGACAGCTCAAACCCTTTCGTCGCCAGAGCATTTAGGAGAAGCAAATACCAAAATCCCAACGCAATCAATCCCAATACTCCAATTCGCAGGATCCAGGAAAAATGTTTTTTGACTCGCCGTCGCTCCGCCGCATCACTAATGAGTGATGCAGAATTCATAGTAGGAGTCGCTGAAATGGCGATTGTCATTAATTTTTTTCTATTATTCGAAACTTCACACTCCGACTTCTCGGATTGCGGTCTCGTTCTTCGTCAGTTGGAACTATTGGTTTCCGGGTGAGGAGTAAAAATTGAGCTGGAGCTACTACTGTATGTAGTGAAAACTGCGTTTCTGCGGTCTCTGGTTTCGTTGCTTTGGCAAAAACATTTTTTACATATCGGTCCTCAAGTGAGTGATAAGACATAATCCCCAATCGATCTCCTTTTTTGAATAACGGCAACGCCTCATCTAAAAATTTCTGTAAATGTTCGAGTTCATGATTGACCTCAATACGAATCGCCTGAAAAACCTGCGTAAGCGTTTTTTTTCTTTCTAGGGGATGTGTATGCGTTTCAATGATATTTCGAAGCTCTCCGGTCGTTTTAAGAGGCTTTTCTTTTCGAGCCTCAATAATTTTTCGAGCCAATACAGGAGCTCTCTTCACTTCTCCAAAATCTCGGAATATCCGAGTAAGATCTTTCTCCGAAATAGTATTTAAAAGCTCTTCTGCTCGATCACTTCCATCAAAAGCCATTTTCAGTGGACCATCCGAATGAAAGGAAAATCCTTTTTCTGGATCATCAATTTGATTTGAACACAGCCCTAAATCAAGCAATACAGATGCTGTGCCATTTTCTGGTCTTTCTTTTGGAAAAATTGTGGAAAACGCTGAGAAGTTTGCATGATGCAAAGCGAGCTTTTTATCAAAGTTTTTGAGTCTATTTTGAGCAAATTCTAAGTGCTGTGGATCCAAGTCTGTCGCCACATATTTC
>JBNKLH010000137.1:0-2991 GCA_050292255.1 Candidatus Altimarinota bacterium
CAAATGGGAATGTGGTGGATTATGTCTATGACGAGATGGATCGAATGGTGTCGGAAGATTTCGCAGGAAAAGACGGTATTGAAACGACGTATATCTATGACGAAGGGAATTATGGAGTAGGGAGATTGTCTTCTGTTACGACAGCGGATCTTCAAAAAACATTTGCCTATGACATCCACGGGAAAGTATTGGAGCAAAAATATATGATCGATGGGGCGGCGTTTGTCTTCGGATTTGCCCATGATTGGATGGGGAATCCATTGTCTATTACCTACCCAGATGGGAAAGTCGTAACGTACGAATACAACTCAGCAGGAATCGTAAATGGAGTAAAAAATTCGAACACTTATATTGTTCAAAATGTGGATTACACACCGACGGGAGCGATCGAAAAATTGGAATTTGCAAATGGAACGGTCACGACACAGACGTTTGATCCGGCCCAAATGTATCGATTGACACAGAAGGAAACGGTAAAAGATGGGGCTAAATTGCAAGACCTCACTTACACCTATGATCCGGTAGGAAATGTGATGAGCATCACAGATGCGTCTGATACAAACACGGCGAAAACATCTACGTATGTATATGATGATTTGTACCGACTCACGAAAGCAACGATTGAAAATGCAACCAGTGGAGAAAATTATGTACGGGATTATTCGTACAATATCATTGGAAATCTGCTTTCTCGATCAGATGTGGGAGATTGGGAATATGCGGGGATCACGTCGCCGGATTCTGTATATGCGACCCCTCAGGCGGCGACAAGTGCGGGAGGTCGAGATTTTACCTATGATAAAAATGGAAATATCACGAGTGATGGAGTGCAGACTCTGACGTGGGATTTCAAAAATCGTATGCAGTCTTCAAGTGATACGGAAAAAACCGTTCAGTATTTTTATGATGAGGCGACGACTCGAATCAAAAAGAAAAATCTCAATACGGGATCTTCGACATATTATCTCGGAAAGTTTTATGACTTAGATGAGGGAACAGGAAAGGCTCACATTTATTTGGGAGACCTAAAAGTGGGAACACTTAAAACGAATTAAATCTTTCTAGCACATTATTTAAAATGAAAAAATCTTATAAAATTCGGAGTCTGTTCCTTCTAGGGGTAATGATGATTTCGCTGTCTGCAAATATGTTTGCGGCGAGATCCCAAAAAACAGTGGAACAGAAATTACAACAACTGGAAACGAAAGAGCGAAAATGGCTCAAAATGTCTGAGAAATCAGAAAAACTAACCGAGGCACAACGGGATCGAATTGCCAAAAAGCTAGAGAATATTCGTGCACGCGAGTTCTCGCTTGAGGCAAAACAAAAGATGGAAGTCCATCGAAAACAAAGAAAAGAGATTCAGAAACAAATGAAGGCTGAAGGGCTTTCTAAAACAGAAAAGAAGTCTCTGCGGACTCAGCTTAAAGAACAGAAAAAACAATTGAAAGAACTCAATGATCAGCTCAAACATGACCTTAAATCAAATGCTAGACGAAGTTTGTCAGGGCAAGAGTTATCAGTGGTAGAAGATATGGAGCCGAATGTGTTGATGGAATTGCAGTCAATTTCAAATGATCCATTGGCCGATCAGCAGTGGGCACTAAAATCAATAAATGCGCCGCACCCCGACCCTCTCCAATCTGGAGAGGGCGAAGTACAAATTGTGGCCGTGATCGATGCGGGAGTGGATTTTTCTCATGAAGATTTAGAGGGGACAGAATGGACGAGTGAAACGTGTGTAGATGCAAATAATCAGCCGATTGAAGGCGGTTGTATGAACGGAGGATGGGATTTTATTGATGGAGATAACGATCCGTTTCCCAGTGATCATATAACTCATGGGACGAGTGTGGCTGGATTGATCGGGGCGGTCTCAGGGAACGAAAAAGGAATTGCGTCGAATGGGAATGGTGTGCAGATCATGTCTCTTCGGTCTTGTTGTACAGCGGAAGGATATTTCCCTTCGTCCACTGCGGCGGATGCCGTGCGTTTTGCAGTGAACAATGGTGCAAGTGTGATCAATGCGAGTTTTGGAGGGCCAACCCCTTCGAGCGAACTCGAATCGGCATTAGCCTATGCGCGGGATCACAATGTAACCGTGGTGGCCGCAGCTGGAAACTATTCTTCGGACAATGACACAGAGCCGTTTTATCCGGCAAACTATGATTTTGAGAATATTATTTCGGTGGCGGCTCATGATGCGTTGGGAAATCTGGCCTGGTTTAGTAACTATGGAGATGAGACGGTAGATATCGCGGCTCCGGGGCAAAATATACTTTCTTTGCTCTTTAATGATACCTATGGCGTGATGAGTGGAACGAGTTTTTCCGCTCCACTTATGACATCAGTGCTTTCTACGGGCTGGAATGTGTCGGATTTATTTTCTGAGCTTGAAGTGGGATCTTCTCTATTGGGGAAGGTGAAAAATGGATTAATGTTACGTTTTGCGCAAGAAGTCACTACAGAACCAGAAGAAGGGGGAGATGATACAAATCCCACAGACGACTCGACGGTGGAAGAGGGAGACGATCAAGAGGTCGTTGAGGATGAGGATACAGATAACGAGGAGCAAGTCGTGTTTGAGGAAAAAGAATATGTTTTGTCCGATGCAGAGGCCGAATATATCGGGCAATGGCGAGAGCAAAAAAAAGGAGGGTATGAAAATTCACCTGTGCATTCTCCGAGCAATGCGAACGATTGGAATACGGCAAATTTCAAAATGACGACTCCAGATGTGGGCGTGTATAAGGTGTTTGTGAGTTGGTCTGCGCATACCAATCGTGCGGATGATGTGCAGTATATAGTGCATCATATGCGGGGGCGAGATTTCGTTTCGGTGAACCAACGGTTACTCGCTGATCAGGAAACAGTACCCGTCAACAAAAAAGGCAATCCAGTTCGAAAATGGTCTGGATGGTATGAACTTGGAATCTTTGATATAAATCAGGATTCTCATATTGAAATTTTGGGGGTTGAAAATTTTGATAA
>JBNKLH010000138.1:0-2989 GCA_050292255.1 Candidatus Altimarinota bacterium
ATCCCTCACCAACCACCTCCATCACCACCATCTGCACCACATAACCAAATCTCTCACGAACCACCTCCACCGGTTCCACCGCATAACCATCTCTTCCAACCACCACCCCCACCGCAGATGGCCACCATAGATCCCAAAAATACTGCTAGTACTACAAAGTGAAGAAATAGCGGATGAGTCTGTGGGGCGTCGATTTGGACTCCAAATTCATTGAGCGGAACTTCCTGAGGAGAAAGTACGCCTCCGATCACAGACCAACTCAAGAAAATGATGATTGCAAGAACGGCTGTTCCGGCGATCCCAGCTCCAAATCCGGTCAGGAAGGAGATGAAAATTTGAGAAAGGGTGACTGGTTTTTTGAAATCCATAGGTTTTTGTATTTATTTTTTCAGTGAATTATACCATAGAAAAGGGAATAATTCAATGTTTTGACGCTACTTTTTGCAGTTTTCTCGTCGCCACTTTTCAATATTAGCATGATGTCCAGAAAGTAAAACCTCTGGCACCTTCATTCCTCGAAAATCAGCAGGTCGTGTGTAATGGGGATACTCAATCATTCCTTCAAGGGTATCGGAAAAACTTTCTTCGGTGTGGCTTTCTTCCTTCCCCAAAACTCCAGGGATCAGTCGTGCCACCGCATCAATAAAGATTTGAGCGGGGAGCTCACCTCCTGTCAGTACGAAGTTTCCGAGAGAAATTTCTTCGTCCACGAGTACATCTCGGACACGTTGGTCAATCCCTTCGTAGTGTCCGCAGAGCAAAATAACGCGCTTTTTTTCTGTGTCTTCTGAGAATCGCTCGGCCATTTTTTGGTCAAAGACATTTTTTGATGGCGTAAAGAATATGACTGGCGCGTTGTCTGTTTCAAGACCTTTTACATGTTCGATACAATCAAATAAAGGCTGACACATCATGACCATTCCAGCTCCGCCTCCAAAGGGGACGTCATCGACTTTTTTGTGCTTATTTTCTGTGAAACCCCGGATGTCCCATACTTTTACCTCAATAGTTCCGGCTTCGATCGCTCGCCCAATGATGGAGGTCGATAGAAAGCTTTCAAACGCTTCCGGAAAGAGAGTCAGGATTTCAAATTTCATCGAGATGATTTTACAAAAAAGCCGGAGAAAGTACACTCGGTATGCATTTTAAAAACTTTTTACGAATGAAAGATATTATTCAGTCCGCTCTCAGTGCTACCGTTGATACGATCCAATTTTCTGGAGCCAAAGAACACTATAAAGGAAAAGTAAGAGATACATTCTTACTTGAAAATGATACACGAGCTATCGTGGTGTCAGACCGTATTTCGGCTTTTGATTTTGTGCTGGGGACCGTTCCATTTAAGGGACAAGTGCTTAATCAGATTGCCGCCTGGTGGTTTAAAAAACTGGATGGATTGGTAGATCATCACATGATTTCTGTGCCAGATCCAAATGTTTCCTTGGTAAAGAATGTAAAAGTTCTCCCAATTGAAATTATCGTTCGGGGATATCTGACGGGATCAACAAAAACCTCAAGTTGGTATGCGTACAATAATCTCGATCGAATGATCTGTGGGATTGAAATGCCAGCAGGGATGAAGAAAAATCAAAAATTTGAAGCCCCATTGATTACTCCGACAACGAAACCAACCGATCCAGGAGCTCATGATGAAGCGATTTCAAAAGAAGAAATCTTAGAGCAGGGGATTGTGACGCCAGAAATGTGGGCGAAGATCGAAAAATTTGCTTTGGACATGTTTGCTCTTGGACAAAAAGTAGCCGCGGAACGAAACTTGATTTTGGTCGATACAAAGTACGAAATGGGAATTGATGCAGATGGAAATTTATTGGTAATTGACGAAGTGCATACACCCGATAGTTCTCGATATTGGATTGCCGATACCTATGATTCTCTTTTCGCTGATGGGAAGGAGCCTGAGGCCTTGAGTAAGGAATTTGTGCGTGGAGAAATTGTGGAAAAAGGATACGATGTGAACTCAGATGAAAATCCAGCGAAGTATTTAGACGATGATCTCCGAGTGCGTGCTGCGATGCGGTATATCGACTTGTACGAACGGGTAACGGGAGAAAAATTTGTCTTCCCACAAAACGTAAATGCGACAGAGCGAATAGAAGGAGTGTTGAAAACTTTATAGAGTTTTTTATCAAAAGCATAATTCCCGCTTTTTGTCTTCCTTTTCTTGAACAAAAAATTTGTTTTTTGACGAAGAGTTTTCTACATTTGATGGTGATTATTTCTTAAAATTTAACAAAATGAAACGGCGAAATTCAGGGTTTACCCTTATCGAGTTGCTCGTGGTGATCGTGATCATCGGGATCCTAGCAACAATCTCTACTGCGACCTTTAAGTCGTACTTCGGAAAAGCGCGGGATTCTGAACGAACCGCATCTGTCCAAAGTATGGCGACAATGATTAAAGTCGATGGAGCGGATGTGTGGGAAAATACAAAATATGCCTATGGAGAAGATGGTGGAACGGGTGAATGGCTTGATGCTTCAGGAGCCATTGATTTGCCACGAAGTTTGGATGCTCTTTTTAAATTGAACGACTTCCGACAACCAAAAGGATCAAATAATATTTGTTACTTCTACGGAGTACTTGGAGGAGCTGGTGATCGAGTAGGAGATGATAATGATTTCGTAATTGCAACCTGGGGAGAATCTGGAAGTACAGAAGATGCCAAAACTCCAGGATTGATCCTTGATGGAACAGAAGCTGGACGTGCAGCTTTGTTGGACGCTTCAACCCCATTAGTAAAAGAAGACTTTGCTTGTGGAGGAGATTACAGCAATGTAAAAGCGGCTTTGAGCGGGTTGGATACAACGGGTGGAGAACTTTACCTTGAGTTAAACGAAAACGCTGAAATTGTAAGCTTGAACTAATTCATTTAATTGAATCTAAACGATCCCTCGCTCTTTGGGCGGGGGATTTTTTTTATTAAATTTTGATGAAGATGGTGATTTGTCTTTATTTGGAAATTTATTGA
>JBNKLH010000139.1:0-2968 GCA_050292255.1 Candidatus Altimarinota bacterium
CCTGGTGAGTTGTAAATGAACATGAATGCAGTGCAGAAAGTGATGAGTTACATCATTGAAATCTGTCACACGCCTGACATGAAATCACAAAAACAGTAAGATCACAAGAAAAATGTGTGCTGTAAAAGATCTCAATCGATAACGGAAAATCTCCATATGAATGTTCCCATCGGAAATCTCACAATACATAAATAACTCTTTCGAAAAATAAGTCAACAAAATACAACGAACAAAAAACCAAAAAACTTTGACGTCAAACACAAAAAAACTACAATATGCTCGCAAATAATCATAATAAACATGGCAACTGCAGCAAAGCCAGCAAAAGATATCGCTGGAAAAGACAAAAAAGACGTAATCAAGAAATTCCAAGGACATGGAAAAGACACTGGATCTTCAAAGGTTCAAGTCGCTATCTTGACTCACCGAATCGAATCTTTGTCAGAACATCTTCAGTCTCATAAAAAAGATAAGCACTCACGACGAGGACTTATCGGATTGGTGGGAAAACGACGACGTCTTCTCCGACATCTCCAACTCAACGATCCAGCTTCATACGCTGCTGTGATCAAAGAGCTTGGTTTGCGAAAATAAGAAAATTCTCCCCCGCACCTGTGTGGGGGATTTTTTTATACTCTCCCTCTTTAGTCAGAGAAATGAGGGATGAGCTTTTCGCAATATAACCCGGAAGGCTCGTATCTCAGGACTAGGACTTATAGAGGGGACTACTCTTTTTAACCCCTTTTTATTTTATGAAAAAGTTCTCAGTCGAACTCGAAGGAGTACAGTTCACCTTTCAAACAGGTGCACTCGCTCAAATGGCAGACGGAGCTTGTCTCGCGACATATCGTGAGGAAGTTATCCTTGCCACAGTAGGAATGGCCACAAGCGTAAGAGAAGGAATGGATTTCTTCCCGCTTATGTGTGAATTCCAACCAAAATACTACGCAAGCGGAAAGGTAAAAGGTTCTCGATTTAACAAACGAGAAGGACGACCTTCTGATTCTGCGGTGCTAAATTCACGATTGATCGATCGACCATTGCGTCCAATGTTCCCAAAAGGAATGATCAACGACGTACAAGTGATCACGACACTACTCCAAACAGACGCGACACGATCTGCCGGAACGATGGCTATTACCGCCGCTTCTATGGCGATCCAAATTTCAGGAATTCCATTCGAAGCTCCAGTGGCAGCCGTCCGAGTTGGGATGAAAGAAGATGGAACATTCTTCCTTGATCCAACATACGAAGAAGCCGAAAAAGGACTTGACCTCGTAGTCGCCGGATCAGAAGACGCCATCATGATGGTAGAAGCCGGAGCCAGCCAAATCAGCGATGACAAAATGGTTGCTGCCCTTGAATACGCTCACGGACACATCAAAACATTGTGTAAGGCACAGGCAGAATTCGCCGCTCAACACGAAATCACACCGCTCGAACCAACATTCGCAGCCAAAGACGAAAAAGCAGAAGAAGCCGTAAACAACTTTGTGACAGATGCCATGCTCGATGAAATTCGAGGAGTCGGGAAAAAAGCCCTTCACGCAAAAGTTCACGAAGCCGAAGAAAAATTGCTTGAACACTACAAAGAACAAATCGAAAACGAAGAACTCACCAAAGGAGGATTGTTGGAATTCTTCAACAAAGCCTGGTCAAAACGAATGCGACAAAACATCTTGGAAAAAGATATCCGAGCTGACGGACGAAAAGCTGATGACGTACGACCACTTGCCTCTGAAGTAGGAATTCTTTCACGAGTACACGGAACCGGACTTTTCCAACGAGGAAACACACAAGTTCTTTCGAGTGTAACTATCGGAGGTCCTGGAGATGGACAACTCATCGATGATCCAGACCGAGGAGAATTCACTCAAATGTACATCCACCATTACAACTTCCCTCCATTTTCAGTGGGAGATGTAAAACCTTTGCGAGGAACCAACCGACGAGAAATCGGACACGGAGCCTTGGCTGAACGAGCCCTTCGATACGTTATGCCGACGAAAGAAGAAGGATTCCCGTACTTTGTGCGAGTGGTTTCTGAAATCTTGGCTTGTAACGGATCAAGCTCTATGGGATCTGCGTGTGGATCAACTCTCGCCCTCATGGATGCCGGAGTACCAATCAAAGCACCTGTTTCAGGAGTAGCTATGGGACTTGTGACTGACGAATCAGGAAACTACAAAATCTTGGCAGATATCCAAGCCGCAGAAGATTTCTGTGGAGACATGGACTTGAAAGTCTGTGGTACAGAAGCGGGAATCACCGCGCTTCAAATGGATATCAAATTGAAGGGATTGAAAATGGATCTACTCGTTGAAGCTCTTGGAAAAGCTCGAACGGCACGAAACACAATCCTCAAAAGCATGCTCGAAGCTATCCCAGCTCCACGAGAAGAAATGAGTCAATATGCTCCACGTATCACAACGATGCACGTCAAACCTGATGACATTCGAATCGTGATCGGAAAAGGAGGAGAAACGATCCAAGGATTGTGTGCAAAATTCGATGTAAAAATTGATATTGAGGATGACGGACTCGTTATGATCTCTTCTACTAATGGTGAAAATGCCAAAGGTGCAGAAGCAGCCATCAAAGCTCTTGTGTATGAACCGGTTGTAGGAGACACATTCAAAGACGCTACCGTCAAAAAAGTAACTGACTTCGGAGCATTTGTAGAATTTGCTCCTGGAAAGGAAGCTCTTGTTCACGTTTCTGAAATGGCAGATCACAGAATCGATAAAGTAGAAGACTTCATCAAAGAAGGAGATAAGGTAAATGTAAAAATTATAGGACAAGACCGAATGGGACGAATCCAATTGTCTATGAAACAAGCAAAATAGCTCACCACCTAGTGTGAACAGTTTACAAAAGAGCCAATCGAAAGGTTGGTTCTTTTTGATTTTGATTTCTAAAGAAAAACGCTTTCAGATATAAATAAACCATAATAAAAAACGAACATGAC
>JBNKLH010000140.1:0-2853 GCA_050292255.1 Candidatus Altimarinota bacterium
GGGGAAGTGAGCTGGTCCAAACGGGTATACGAGATATTTGGATTGAATCCTAAAAAATTCACACCACAGATTGACTCTATTTTAAAGCTTTCTGCCCCCTGGCCGGAGGACAATGAAAGAAATCTCGAACTGATAAAAAAGGCCCGTGAAAAAAAGGAAAAAGGCTTTTATGAACAGCGTTTTTTGAGACCGGATAAGAGTATTGGGTATTATTATTCAACGTTTCAGGGGAAATATGACAAAAAGGGAAATCTCATCGAGATGATTGGTTCTGTGCAGGATATTACCGAGAGGAAAAGGTCAGAAATTGAAGTTCAGAAAAGCCGAGAAAACCTTGCTATTACCCTTCAGTCTATCGGAGATGGAGTTATTTCTACAGACAAAGATGGAAAAATTGTTCAGATGAATCCCGTTGCAGAAAAGCTCTGTGGTTGGAAGATTCGTGATGCAGAAGGGAAGCCACTTACAAAAGTATTTAAAATTGTGAATGCGACGACGAGAAAGGTCGTACCAGATCCTGTAAAAAAGGTATTAGAAACAAAAGAAATTCAAGGATTAGCAAATCACACAGTATTGCTTTCAAAAAGTGGAAAAGAATATCAAATCTCTGATAGTGCGGCTCCTATCAAAAATAAGGATGGGGAAATCCAAGGAGTGGTTCTTGTTTTTTCGGATGTGACGGAAGCATATGAGACTCAAAAGAAATTGCGAGACTCAGAAGAGAAATTTCGAACACTCTACGATACATCGAATGATGCCGTGATGATTCTGTATGAGAATGGTATGTTTTTTGACTGTAATAATGCAGCATTAAAAATGTTCGATTGTAAGACGAAGGAAGAGTTTTATGGAAAAACTCCGGTTGATTTTTCTCCTCCTCGACAGGCTGACGGAAAGACTTCGGTGGAATCTGCCAAGGAAAAAATCGAAATAGCTCTCAAGAAGGGGAGTGTCCGTTTTGAATGGACGAATTGTCGTACGAGTGGAGAGGAATTTTTTGTAGAGATTTTGTTGAATGCCATTAAAATTGGGGGCCATCGAGTTATTCATTCAGTTGTTCGTGATATTACAGAGAGAAAACAATCGGAAGAAAAATTATTAAAAGCAAAGGAGCGAATAGAAGAAAGCGAGGAGAAATATCGAACTCTTTTTGAAAATATGTCAGAAGCATTTGCTTTGCATAAAATCGTACAGGATAAAAAAGGAAATGTGGTGGATTATATTGTATTAGAAGCGAATGAGGCCATAGAGAAGCATCTTGGTGTAAAGAGAGAGTCTCTCATTGGGAAAAAAATCACAGAGGCGCTTCCAGAATTTATCGCAGAATCAGATGATTATCTTCATATTTTTGGTCAGGTCGCACTGACGGGAATTCCTGTACGAGCAGAGCGATATTCTGAATCGTTAAAAAAGTGGTATGACGTGAGTATTTTTTCACCAAAGCCAAAATATTTTGCCTTATTATTTAGTGATATTACACAGAGAAAGGAGGCTTATGAAAAGCTAAAAGAGCTTGATACCGCAAAAGATACCTTCCTTTCGATTGCCTCACATGAATTGCGGACTCCGATGACCATTATCAAGGGATACAGTGATTTATTGTTGTCGGGGCAATTTGGAAAACTGAATAAAGAACAGACCGATTTTATTGAGCGAATCTTTAAAGGAACTGAAACTTTGCTGGCGTTAGTGCATGATGTTTTGGATCTCAGTAAATTGGAATCAGATCGGATGCCATTTAAGTTTGAAGAGGTAAATATAAAGCCATTTTTTGAAGATTTATTGCGTGGATTTGAGATGGTGGCCAAAACAAAAAAAATTAAACTGGATTTATCTTTTTCCGGAAGAATGAAAAAGAAATTTACCATTGATTCATCAAAGCTAAAGGAAGCCTTGGATAACTTATTGGAAAATGCCTATAAGTTTACGCCAGAAAAAGGAAAAATATTTATACATGTAGAGCCCTACAAACAGGATAAAAATTTTTTGCAGGTGAATATTGAAGATAATGGAATTGTGATTCCTGATAGTGATTTAGAAAGTGTTTTTGAACGATTTAGTCAGGTTGAAAATTATTTACAAAAGGAGCATACTGGTACTGGTCTCGGTCTCACTATCGTCAGAAAAATTATTGAAAGGCTTGGAGGAAAGATCTGGGCAGAGCCGGGACGCAAAATTGGTGCGAATTTTATTTTCTTAATTCCTTATAAAAAATGACCAACACAAAGCCAAAAATTCTCATTGTTGAGGATAATAAAGATTTGAACGACATGTTTCGAATCGCCTTCGAAAAAAAGGGATTTGATGTCGAAATTAGTTTGAATGGAATTGAGGGAATTACTCAAGCGGCGGACTGGAATCCTGATCTGATTTTGCTCGATATCATGATGCCTCAGATGGATGGTTTTGAAGTGCTGACAGCGATCAAAAATAATACCTCTTTGGATACGGTGGTGGTAGTGAATAGTAACCTTGAGCAAGATAAAGACGCAGAAAAGGCTTTGCAATTAGGAGCCGATTTTTACCTTCGAAAATCTGAATACACCCCATTTGCGGTGGTAGAACAAGTTATAAAATTCTTGAAACAAAAAGGAAAAGAATTTTCATTTGAATAATTTCAGTGAGTGAAGGGGGCAGACGGTAAATTTTCTGGGAGTGAGGACTTGTTTTCGCTCCTTTTTTATGGTATAATCCCCTGATGATTTTATCGAAACAAAACCGTCACTGGCAGAGAAAGTTTTCTCGAGCTCTTGCAATTGCCTTTCTGGGAGTGGCTATTCCTGTGAGCGGTCTTTTTGCGCAGGAGGTATTCCAAGACCTTTCGACGAAACAAGATAAATTGGCGGGAGATCG
>JBNKLH010000141.1:0-2851 GCA_050292255.1 Candidatus Altimarinota bacterium
AAGAAGTTTTCATTTTCGAGCGAACAACCGCAACGAGCTTTTTTGCTTCTTTTTTTGCGGGAAAAAAAGAAGGAGAAAACGTCATCAAAAATTAGGTTCTAAATTTCGAACTTTTAAAAAACTCAGGAAAATACGGCTCTGCCCGTAAAACCTCAATATTTTCGAACAAAGGATGATCTGGTACTTCAAATCGCTGATCAAAGCCTAAAAATAAAGCATCTGGATTTTCTTCTTCAAGCGTAGCCAAAAAATTACGATCTTCTCTCCCCAATCGAATTGATGTATTGGAGAAATTTTCTTGAACCAGTCGAGCCAAACGATCTTCTTCAGGAAAAGTCGGAGAAATATTTTTCACATGAGAAACCGTCTTATCACGCGCCACCACTACAACCATCTCCTCTGCCAGACCATGTGCTGACCAGAGAAAAAACTGGTGACCAATATGAAAATGATCAAACGTTCCGGCGACAAATACTTTCTGAAACTTCTTTTCCATAATTCTGAATTAAATTGTATACCAAAACTGGACAATTCGCATTTATTTCTATTACCCTAAAATCATGCAAAAACAAATACTAGTCTTAAATGTCGGAAGTTCGTCTCTGAAATTTTCGGTCTTTCAAAAGAACAAAGAACTCATCTCTGGAATTTGTGATCGTTTAGGATCCAAAAAGAGCTATCTTTCTTTTGAATACAAAGGTCAAAAACAAAAAATAAACGAACCTATTTCAGATCATAGAGCTGGGATGGAAAAAATTTTAGAAATACTAAAAGCACAATTTATTACGTTTCATGTCATTGCCCATCGAGTCGTTCATGGAGGTTCGCAAAAAACTGCCTGTCTTATTGATGAAAAGGTCGAAAAAGACATCCAAAAATTTGGAGAGTTTGCCCCTCTGCATAATCCATTCGAACTAGAAGTCATCCGTATCTGTAAGGAATTTAATAAACCCCAGTATGCAGTTTTTGATACGGGATTTTTCTCTGGCCTCCCCAAAAAGGCATACACCTACCCGATTCCCGTAGATATCGCAAAAAAACACCACATCCGAAAATACGGATTTCATGGGAGTTCTCATAAATTCATTTCTCACGGAGAAAAAGGAAAGGTAATCACCTGCCATTTAGGAAATGGTGCGAGCATTAGCGCGATCAAAAATGGGAAGGTAGTTGATACTTCCATGGGACTGACCCCTCTAGAAGGACTTATGATGGGGACACGTTCAGGAGACATTGATCCAAGCCTGGTGTTATTCCTCGAATCCAATGGATACGACACCTATCAAATTTTAAATTTTGAATCTGGATTCAAAGCCTTTTCTCCCTATACCGATTTTCGAGATATTTTAGAAAACCAAAAAGAACCCCTTATCAAGCTTTCCCTTGATATTTTCCTCTATCGAATTGTGAAATATATTGGAGCCTACACAGCCGCTTTAAATGGAGTAGACACGATCATCTTTACCGCTGGAATTGGAGAAAATAATGCTTTTGCCCGAAGTGAAATTTGTAAACAACTCAGCTATCTCGGGGTCAAACTGGACGAAGAAAAAAACAAAAAAAACGAAGAAATCATTTCGGCTCCCGATTCAAACGTAACCATCAAAGTAAAAGTAACAGATGAAGCCCTCGTCATTGCCAATGAAGTTTTACCCCTTTTGTAATGGATATTTCTGAGTTCCTCGAAAAATCAAACATATTTGCTGTCGTAGGCGTCAGCACAGACCCCAGTAAATATGGACACAGGGTGTTTTTCAAATTGCTCCATACCGGATATACCGCCTATGCCATTCATCCAGAAGCCGGTGAGGCTTTGGGACATACACGTTATACGACACTCTCCAATCTTCCTCAAAAACCGGATGTAGTGAGCATTGTCGTTCCTCCTGAAGTCACCGAATCCATTGTCCGAGAATGTAAAAAACTCGGCATCAAAAAAGTCTGGATGCAACCTGGATCTGAAAGTAAAGAAGCGATACAATTTTGCTACGAGAACAACATTAAAGTTATTCACGACACTTGTATCATTCTCAATACATGAATATCCCGATTGAAATATCCGCTCGACACATTCACCTGTCCAAAGAAGATTGTGAAAAACTTTTTGGAGGACTTTGTCTTTTGAACTACAAAAAAGGTCTCTCTCAGCATGGTCAGTATGCCGCAGAAGAAACGGTTGATCTCGTAAATGGAGACCGAATTATTCCAAATGTCCGTGTGCTCGGTCCACCCCGATCTCAGACACAGGTCGAGCTCGCCCAGACAGACGCTCTCCACCTCCGACTCAAGGATGTCCCTCTCCGACTTTCTGGAGATCTCAAAAACACTCCCGGTCTCACGCTTCGTGGACCCAATGGAGAACTAAAAATCGAAAGCGGCGTCATCGTCGCCAAACGGCACATGCATATCTCTACCGAACAAGCAAAAAAACTCCATGTTGCACACGGAGATCTGGTTTCTATCCGAATCCCTGGCGCACGAAGCACGATTTTTGAAAATATTATCGTCCGGGTACGAGACGATTTTGACCTCGCTGTTCACCTCGATACAGATGAAGCAAACGCCGCAGGTGTCACCATGGGAACGGTTGGAGAAATTATTTCTTCTCTACCTTCTTGAAATGAGAAGGAGTATATGGCTTGTTAATCCCCTCCAAAACAAGAAGTGGAACTCCTCCATCTCCTGCAACCACATCCGTAATAATTAAAGTATCCGGTGCATCCGGCTCAAAAATTGACTTAAATGTAGTAGAAGAAGGTGTGACTGTATCACCAACTTTAAGCCCGTACAATCTCTGTAACTCTTTCGCTTCATGTGTCTGAATCTCTATATCCTTAAAATGAGCTATTTT
>JBNKLH010000142.1:0-2848 GCA_050292255.1 Candidatus Altimarinota bacterium
CACGTGTGCATCCAGGGGAATTTTATGTCTTGCCACAGTCTCCACAGCAATTGAAACAATTGCTCATGGTGGGAGGGATTGATCGATATTTTCAAGTGGCACGATGTTTTCGAGACGAGGACTTGCGAGGAGATCGACAACCAGAGTTTACTCAGTTTGAGATCGAAATGAGTTTTATCGAGCAGGAAGATGTGTTGAATATGATTGAAGATTGTTTCCATGCTTTGAATAAAAATCATGCAGCGGATAAGAATATTACTGGATTGGTAAATGGACGATTTCCACGACTGACGTGGAAAGAAGCGATGGAAAAATACGGGATCGATAAACCCGATCTTCGATTTGGAATGGAGCTTGTGGATGTGACAGATGTGGCCAAAAAATCTGGATTTGTCGTGTTTGAAAACTCAGAACGAATCTTTGCCCTTCCCGTCAAAAAGAAAGATATCCCAAGTCACATAGAGCTCTCAGATCCAATGTTTTCTCGAAAAGATATGGAAGCGTTGGAAGCGGTAGCCAAACAAAATGGAGCCCGTGGACTTGCATGGATGCGGATCGGAGATGAGGTTGGACCAGTAGCGAAAAAAGTATCACCAGAGTTTTTGAAAGAGATTCAAGAGATGACCGGGACAGAACCGGGAGATCATATACTCTTCGGAGCAGGGGATTTTGTCCATGCGGTAGAACCTCTTGGGGCCGTGCGAAATACATTGGCAGCGAAGTTTGAACTCGCGGATCCAAATACATTTGCATATTGCTGGGTGGTAGATTTTCCATTACTTGATGTCAAAGAAGACGGAAGTGTCGGAGCGGCGCATCATCCATTTACCGCACCGCACCCAGAGGATGTGGAATTATTGAAATCAGATCCGACGAAATGTCGATCGATTGCGTATGATATTGTTTTGAACGGAGTAGAGCTTGGAGGAGGGTCTGTACGGATTCACGACAAGGATTTGCAGTACAAAATGTTTGAAGTACTCGGTATGGGAGATGCGGAGATCCAAAAGAAGTTTGGTCATATGCTCAAAGCGTTCTCATACGGATGTCCACCACACGGAGGATGTGCAATGGGGTTGGATCGAGTCGTGATGATGTTTGCGGGAGAAAATAATATCCGAGAGGTGATTGCGTTCCCCAAAACACTCCAAGCCAAAGACTTGATGCTCGGGGCTCCATCTTCATTGCCAGATGAGACTCTGCGTGAGCAGAATATTCAGGTGATTAATCACGAGCCCCAGGATTAGGGTTCCATTTTTTGGTTACCTTTTTTGTGATCGGAAGGGACTTTATGCCTGGATAGAGATGATTAAAGATCCGCTCATGGTATTTTTGAGCTGTGATGGCAATATTATTGCTTTGGTAATTGGGATATACCTTAATAGTGGATTCGAGGAAATAGGGTTCTAGATCCCGATAATCTACGTGTTGTTGTGCCATTTGTGCGAGATAGTGTATCCATCCATTGGGAAGGACTCCAAAAAGTCGAGAAGCACCATTAATCTTTTGAATGGTTTCATATATCTTGTGATGAGATCGTCCGGATTCATTCTGATTTCCGAGTAGTACAAATTGGATTTCAAGTGGACGTGTGCGTATTGTTCCTTTTTTACCAGGAACTTCTATCTTGGAGAGAATATTCAGACTTCCAAAGTTTTTATTAGAATTTGTATTGTCTTTCGGTTTAAATGAAATGTTATTTCTTCGGCATATTTGTTTGAATTTTTGAGTAGTTTTTTGATCCTGCAAAAGTGCATTGTTTTTTAAAGAAATCTCTTTTGCATTGAAATTTTTTTGTATGAATTGAGCAAAGAATGGAACCAGTTTTTCAACATCTTCTAATGACTGTACTTCGAGTCTTATGGCACTTCCATCTGTTATTGCCTCAGAGGGGTTAAACTCCGGTTTCAGGATCATCTTTTCTTTTGTCCGTCCGGGGTTTTTTCCACGCACTCCCATGTTGGCGTGTATAATATCTGTTTCATTGATTTTTATTTGGACCTCTCCCCAATCAACATCATGTTCTAGTCCGCTAAGTTTTATAAGCCGAGGAACTCGTTCTCCAGGAAGTACTTCAAAGAGTTTGTTATACATATATTCTGTTTCGTTTTCTATGTTTTGAAACTCTTCTTTTTTAAATATGTGTTCTGTCCAAATTCCCTTTGTAAGGACTAGATTAAGCGAGGCTGTCATTGTGTTGATGCGTTTGTCTGTAAGGCTTTTTATAAAATCAACAAACTTTTTTTCATTTTTGAAATTTTGATTAAATCCTTTGTCGACATATGACTCTGGGAAGACAAGCCCAAATTGATTTTTTATAGTTTCTTTAAAATTATGAGAATACTCTTCAAGCATAGGAAGAGACGATTCTCCAGCATATCCTACATTGGCCTCTATCCATTTGAGAATTTCTTTTGTTTGACAGTTCTTTGGAAAATTAGGCACATCCATAAACGTCCTCGGAATGCCTTTTTCATCAAAACTTTTTTCATTTAGCATGGCCCGAATGTTTTTTAAATCTGGTTGTGACTTAATGGGCGTCCAAGTGTTTTTGAGAGAATATGGATTTTCTGAATATGATTTCATTGATTATTGTCTTTTGGGGAAATGGAATTGTTTTGCATTATACAATATTTTTATATTTTTATCAATCCTTGTTTTCTGAATTTTTTCTGAAAATCTGTATGCTTTTTAAATTATTTAATCCTTGTGTCAAAGAAATCTTAATCTCTTTAAAAACCAAGAAGGATATTCGTTGAATTCTCCTAAAAAACACATATACTCGCCTCGATTCTTACTTTTCATTTTATGAACTATTCCGTACCTGCCGCAGACGAAAAGCTCGGGA
>JBNKLH010000143.1:0-2847 GCA_050292255.1 Candidatus Altimarinota bacterium
CGGGACGGCACTAAACTCTAAAAAAAGATCAGTACTGTCCCGACTCGGATTCCAAGTCCTAAAAGATCATACTGCTTCCAAAACTCAGAATGGTCTCAGAAGACATTTTACATATACATAAAAACGAGAGTTCGTCAAATAAAAGCAACACAACATCCCTGATTCCGAAGAAGACAGAATGAAAAAAGAATTTCAATCAGAAAAAACAAACTCATAAGAAAAAAGTGACCAACCCACCACGGCCACTTTTTCCTCGTCCTTTTTTCAAAATGAAAACTGTGTGTCTATTTTCGCCGACGACCAAAGGCCATCGCTCCCACACCGAGTGCCGCTAACCCCGCAATGATCCCCGCAGGACCAGTACTCGGTAACATTGGCAAGTTTACTTCTTCCATCGGCATAGGTTCTTCCATCATTGGAGCCTGATCAGCTTCAATAAGAGGTAAATCTTCTTCAATCAACATTTCTCCTTCCGCTGCAATAGAGATCATTTCATCTCCAATCAATTCTACTGGCACATTCTCTTCTGCAGAATGTTCTGTTTCCCAGAGCCATACTTTACTTCGAAGATTTCGAATCTCTTCCCAAATTCCTCCATCTACTACTACTTCTTCTGGAGCCGTTGAACGCACGCTTGTGGCGGCATTTTTTCGATCAACCAATCGAGCGTCTGCTCCTGACAAACCTTCATTTGAGATCCGATCAAATTGCTCCCGGGAATTCGTATATCGATAATACCCTGGACGAACCGCTTCTGGATTTCCACTATAATCATCTCCTTCCATCATCATATCCATTGGATCTCCAAAAAATTCATCTGGTGCAGAAGCAAACATGTCATCCTCTGACTCAGATCCTGTAAGCACACAGCTTTCTTGATCTGCGCTTAATTCGTATCCAGCCTTACAAGTAATAGCACAATCTGGTTCTCGTCCGACAACCGCATTCGCTACCGTTGGACAGTTGTAGAATGTTTCTTTTATCAATGCGATCGCATTTACGTCTGAGACTTCAAAGATACAAAGTCCTCCATTTACGATACAATATTGATCTCCGATCTCCCATGTCCCCGAATTAAGATATGCAACCCAAAGCTTTGTCCCATCTGAGACTCCCACTGGCATACTCACAAGTGCTGCTGGAGAAAAGGCATATTCTTCATTATTAGCTCCCCATTGATAAGCCACCAATGGATTCGCCATACTATTTGTATTTTTGTAACTATCAGCAAAAACTATTTCATCCCCACTAAAAACACGTGTTTCTGATGGAGCCAACATTTTTCCATCCCACCAAATTTTTTGATCCGCAGTACTGTAGTATCGTGTATTTTTAATACTTGTTCCTCCGTACATAAGAATCCGAGGGAAACCATTGTTTTGTCGAGACATCAATGTCACAGATCCTGTTCCGTTGATCATAGCCGTTACAGTCCCAGCGGTTCCATTTGTATCAGCAGGCCCATCAAGTTCTCCAGAAATGGTAACATCATTTACATAGGAAAGATCTGCCTCTACCACATCGGGCAAAACATTCGCAGCAAATCCGATACTTGATAAAAGCACACCTGCTAAAATCGCCGTTCTCAGGGGGGTTTTCATTTTTTCTCTGTCTAAAAAAAGTATTCACCTTTTATTCAAACAAAAAAGTTGTACGTGGGCAATTTTTTTACTCACTTTCATATAGCAAGAAAATAGAAAATATATTATTTTACTATTCTGTAAAAACAAGGAATTGCACCAAGCTTCTTTTTCGATAGAATGGAAAAAATGAAACAAAAACTTCTTGTGTTAATCTTCTTTTGCGGACTCCTGAGTCCTCTCTTTTTGAGTGCACAGGGATTTCCGCCACTCACCTGTCCTCGGATCATTGAGGATGAGAAAAATCCGCCGCCTGTCTGGACACCTATTCCTGGGCAAAGAAATGCCGATGGAAGCCTTTCGTTTGATTCAAATAAGCAGGCGCATGTTTTATCTGCAGAGCTAAACTTTTTCTTGGATCAGACTCTCACGCCATCCCTCCAGGACAATACCAAAAACGTCAACAATCTCATGGACGAGATTATTTATCGAAGCCGAGAAACACATCTCTGTATGCGAAAAATCTGTGAAAACTTTTTTGAGCTTTGTTCTGCCGAATCTGATGCCTCTATCAATGAATGCCTGCGAGAGAAAGAAGCCTGCCAAAAGGATGCAGATCATTTCTTCATCCCTGCAGACGAAAATCCATTTCCTCTCGTGATGACGCTTAACAAGCTCACACTGCTTGAAAATCAAGAACGAAAAGACCGAACCTCTCTCTACGAAAAATTCCAGGGATTTTTTGTCCGCATGGGACAATACACAAATCCTCTTATGATCAAATCCAACACGATGTTTTCTCGATTTGTGAATAAGGTCACTATGCTTCTCATGCGCCCAAACTAAAGATCTCGACCACTCCGTAAGGAAATGATCGAGACAAAGAGCTCTGGCAGCAACAGAATTTCATTTTATAAACTTCAAGTTGAATGGAATAACCATTCCTACTGTAATTGGAAAATCTTTCTCAAGCCCAACCGTAATCATGGAAAAGGCAGCTCCTCCATTCATACCAAATTGAGCGCCAACAGCACTTCCCCATTTCCCTGTAGAATAGTCCAAATGAACGATTGCTACCGGAGCAATAGGCACACGAGCATCCATTGGATTCAACCAATACTGATTAAACAAATACAGTTGATTCCCCGCCGGTGTCCAACCCACAGCTGAATATAATTTTTTAAATTTATATCCATGCTCTATATGCAGAGCAAAACCAGGTTGAGCTTCATCGCTTCCGGCCCAAGTAACAAAAGGATTAACTCTC
>JBNKLH010000144.1:0-2816 GCA_050292255.1 Candidatus Altimarinota bacterium
GAAGGCAATAAAGTCTTCTGCCACGTCGAGTACTTTTTCTCGCAAGGCGACGGATTTATTTTTGAGGAAATATCGCATCATCACGAGCACTTGGTCGTTTCGGGATCGTCCAGTGTGGATCTTTTTCCCAGTGTCTCCCAATCGTTCGATCAGGTACTCTTCGATCTTGGTGTGTGAATCTTCGTCTTCCACTTTCAACACAAATTCTCCCTTTTCCCAGAGAACCAAAATTTCATCCAACCCTTTTTCAAGATCTTGTAATTCGTCTTTGGTGATGAGGCTGTGCTTCTCAAGCAATCGCGCATAGCATCGCGAACACCACACGTCATCCGGTACCATTTGTTGATCGTATAAAATGTCTTCACCGGCATTGAATTCTTCAACGATTCGGTTGAGTTCGACGGTTTTGTTTTTGAACCAGATTTTCTTTTTGATGGAGTCTGACATGGGAGTGTGGGTTAAATATCAGACATATGATAGCGGAGAGAGAAGCCTGCTGACAATGAAGAACTTGAAAAAACACGGCATTTCAGGTATAATGCTGAGATGAAAGAATTTATCTTGGCTGTGGTGGGAAATATTTCCTTTTTTATCGGACTCTTCGGAATCATTATTATTTCCGTCGGAATCGTACTGGGAGTCATAAACTACCTCTTTCTCCTGGATAAAAAATACAAAAACCACCAAATGGAAGTGGCTCGGTTTGTACTGAGTAAACACCTGATCTTGGGGCTCGATTTTTTCGTGGCACAGGACATCATCAACACCTTCTTATTGAATGGAAAACAAGAACTCATTGATCTTGCACAACTCATCGTTGTTGTTGGACTTCGAGTCGTCCTCAACCATTTCCTCGGACAAGAAATCAAAGATCTCAAAATCCTCCAATACGAAGAAAAATGAATTTCAAAAAATACATCCCAAAAGTAAAAAGTGATCACTCTGCACGATTTTTGATCCGTGTAGTAGGAAGTTTTGTCGGGATGATCATTGCCCTTTCTTGGAACAATATCCTCGCTTCTGCCATTAGCGTCCTTTCACAAAGAGCTCCGATTCTTTCTCTCTTTGGAGGACTCGTGGCTGCTATCTTGGTTACATGGCTCGTCCTTACTCTGGGTATCCGATTTTTCAATAAAATGGTGATCGCGGAGGAAAAACTTGAACAGGGAAAAGACTAACGTGTAACAAACACTTCTTGTTTTCCGTTGTAATCAATATCCCGTACGCAAAAAAGCGGACAAAGTTTATTTCTTTTTACAGCCCGCTGTTAGTCTTTTTATGATGAAAAAATCTACTAAAAACACCATCAAACAATATTGGAGTGCCACAAAAAAGTACTCTGGATACTTTTATCTCAAGTTCTTTATCAAGGCGATCACCATAGCAGGAGCCATCTATATCCAACTCTATGTAAAAGATTTGTTTGATCTGATAACCGAGTTTTCCGGAGAAAACAAAATGGAAATTTGGCCGGAATTACTTCACATTTTCATTGTGATAACCGCCGTTGATTTCTTAATTTATCCAGGACTCGAGCGGATCGTAGACTGGCTGATTACTCAGTTTCAGGTAAAAGGAATGCGAGAACTCCAAAACCTTTGTTTTGTTCACATGCACAAACATTCGGTTGGATTTTTCAACGATAGCTTTGTCGGAAGTTTGGTATCCAAAGCCGGACGATTTGTACGAGGATTTGAGCGACTCGATGATCTGTTGTCGTTTAATCTCTGGCCCAATATCCTCCGGTTGGCTTTTTCGGTCGCCGTACTCTTCACTCTCGTGCCAAATATCTCGTTCGTATTGCTCGGATGGGGAGTGCTCTACGCGCTCGTAGTCAGCTTGTTTTCTATGGGACGACGGAAATATGAAATCATACGAAACAAAGAAGAAACCCGAACTCACGGACTTTTTGCTGATGGAATCTCCAATGCATTTACCATCAAAATGTTTGCCCGATATAAGTCTGAAAAAAAGAAAATGTTTTCCCAAACACAAAAAGAATATGCCGCACGGAGAGTGACGTGGATCTATCATGTCAAACAAGATTTTTTACAATCGTTTCTTATGGCCACTCTCCAGGCAATTGTTTTTTGGTTTTTGATCCAAGGCTGGGCCAATGGAACTATCAGCGTGGGAACAATGGTCATGACACAGTCCCTTTTGGTCGGAATCTATATAAACTTTTGGAATTTTGGACAGGTCATCAAAGATCTCTATACCCTCTTTTCAGATGCAGAAGAAATGAGCGATATTATTAGTAAAACGCCAAAAATTCTAGATCCCAAAACGCCAGAAAAATGTCGTATCCACAGAGGAGAAATCGAGTTTAAAAATGTAAAATTTGAATACATCAAGAACACTCCAATATTTCAAGATTTCAATTTCAAAGCCAAACAAGGAGAACATATCGGACTCGTGGGACACTCAGGAGCCGGAAAATCCACGCTCACAAAACTCCTTCTCCGGGTAAATGATATTCAAAAAGGAGAAATCCTGATCGATGGACAAAATATTGCCAAGATCAAACAGGACGATCTCCGGGCGGAGATCTCTTATGTCCCGCAAGAACCGCTCCTCTTTCATCGATCACTCACTGAAAACATTCGTTATGGAAATCTGGAGGCTTCAGACGATGACATCATTGTCGCCTCTAAAATGGCGCATGCTCATGAATTTATTGGGAATACAGAAAAGGGATATGACACATTGGTCGGAGAACGAGGAATTAAACTCTCTGGTGGAGAACGTCAGCGTGTCGCCATCGCTCGAGCCATGCTCAAAAATGCGCCTATTCTTATTCTAGATGAAGCCACGAG
>JBNKLH010000145.1:0-2809 GCA_050292255.1 Candidatus Altimarinota bacterium
ATCAGGAACTTCCGAAATTTTTTCTGGTATCTGATAAATCGGACCGTCATATTTCGTTGTCACTTCTGAGTCTTTCCACTTATAACCCCGAGCAAGCGCTTCCTCTTTGGAGAGCGGAAAGTACTCATTCACAATTGATTCATTGTACGCAAACGGAGACAGCTTAATCGGGAAAAATTCTCCCCATTCTCCCGTTTGCTTCATGTGTTCTATAATTTTTGCTCGAAGCACGAAGTAGTCTTCTTTGGAATATTGCTTATTGAAAATACAGTATTGAGCGTTTCTAAGCCCATTGCATCCAAATAGATCGTGTGAGTTATAGCAGAATTCACAGTAAGCTAAGTTGGAGCACTGATTTATCCCGTGAGAAAAAGTGAGATTTTCGGTATTTCCAATGGTTAGACACTCATAGCAAAATCGCGCATTGGCTCCAGTGAATGATATATCATGACAGTTCTGTTCTCCATGTGCTGTGTAGAGGTATTTCGAATCTTCACATTGTTTGCTATCGAAACATTGATAACAGTTTTTTGACTCATAAATATGGTTTCCATGTACATTTTCATTTTTTACTCCAAACAAAGGAGGAAAAACACACTGCTCTTTTTTTAGTTTTTCGAGCCACTGCTTCCCGTTTGAGAGCATTTCTTCGCTAAATGTTTGCACCTGCTTAAGTTTTTCAAAATATTCTTCCCTCGTGCAAGGAGTATTCATGAAGTAAAATTGTTTTTGTCTCAGATTCGTACAGCCAAAACAATTGCTGCACCCGCGGCAATCATGCAAAAAATAACTTTCATTACAGTTAGCACACTCTGTTGAAAAATGTACGTCGTAGCAATCTACGCAGTCAATGCAATTGGAGCACCATTCACAGCGAAACACATAAAGATTGTCCACGCAATCTTTTGAGTCCCAAACGATATGTCCATAGAGACAATCTTCATCGCGGACACATCCAAACACGAGATAACAGTTTTTGGATAGCCATGCGAAATTGGAATACTTCGCCTTTTCACATTGCAAATTAAAGGTTGCGAAACGAGGAACCTTTTTGGCAATTTCGTTGTATTGTTGAAAAAAAAGTTTAGAAAAATCAAAGTCTTTTGCATAATCAAAGGCATTCCATTGATCGCCCCACCAATATTCATTTTCGTATACAGGAAAGGTTTGATTGGCGTGATACATCGAGATGATATTTTTGCCCGTGGCGCTACATTTTCGTTGGTATAGGGAACGAAAATTCCGATACGCAATCCGTCTTCTCTGTCTTTCTTCTGGACATAGCGTCGGCACTGGAACGCCCATTTTTTCATAGAACTTCAAATCCTCAGAAGTGACTTCAAATTCTTTTCCTGAAACGGCACAAACTTTCTTCATTAATTCACTTCTTTTAAATAACAAGACTCGCAATACACCTTCTCTGGCCGATCTGGTGCAAAGGCTGTTTGGATATCTACGGAACAATTATCACACTTCCTTTCCCAGAGTCTTCGTGGATTCCGTAATTCCATTCGATCCCTATGTCGACAATCTGGACATTTCCGCGGGATCGGCAAATTCATCTTTCGGTAAAATGAAAGCTCTGCTTTTTGGATACGGTAATGTTTCTGACAACATTCACACTGCAATATCTGATTACACACATCATCACTGACTTCCGAAATGGTATCCGGAACTTTATAGATCGGGCCATCGTATTTTGTATTTTGCTCCTCATCCCGCCATTTATATCCCCGTTGAGACGCTTCTGATTTGGTCAAAGGAAGGAAATCCTGTGCTACCGTTTCATTGTAACCAAAGGGAGAAAGAGACATGGGAAAAAATTCTCCATATTCTTCTGTTTTTTTCATATGCTCTACAATTTTATCTCGCAAGGAAAAGTATTCATCCTTCGTATACTGCTTATTTAAAATACAATACTGAGCTTTCTTTAACCCTGTACACCCAAAACAATCCTCACAGGAAAAACACTCATAACAATAATCCAAAGATTTACATCCTCCCCAACAGAGCTTACAAAAACGACTATCAAAGATTCCGTGACCAACCCCTTCGCATTCATACAACAATTCATTTGAGCCATTGGCGCCATAAAAGCTCATATCATACGCATTTTTCACCGATTGAAGAGAATCACAATATTTACAGTCTTCACAGTCCACCATTACAAAGGATTCTTTAACGTTCTTGCTGTTCAACACGTTGTCTCCCACACAATTTTCACACTGCAACATATCAAGGTGTTTTTTGGGAACCGATAAATATAAATCTTGTAGCTGAGCCAAGACTTTCTTTTGTTCTAACGGAGAAGATACCAACTCGTCAAAATACTCCTTCGATACGGGCTTATTCAACACATGATAGCTTTTCTTGCGGAGTCCCGCACAGGCAAATAAATGATCAGAATACCGACAATCATGACAATGATACACATCGTGCGCTTGATCTACTAACTGCGAATACAAAACATTATAACAATCTGCCAGTTCCACTCCTTGGTAGACCAATTCTGAATTCACAATCGTGTGGCAATCAACAACATCTTTACAAAACATAACCCAGGTTCCATACATACAATCCTCATTTCTATTGGCTGTAAAAGTAAGATGACAGTTTTTATTATAGGCAGCACAATTCGTAAATTTTGAATTTTCATTTTCTCCTTGTTGGACACGTGCCATTTTGGGAACCGCTTTAAAAAGCTCTTGAAACTGTTGGAAAAACGGTCGCGAAAAATCAAAGTTTTTTCCATATGACTTTGCATCCCAATGATCGCTCCACCAATAATCATTTTCATAAACCGAATAAT